>JAHZKN010000318.1 GCA_022600335.1 Alphaproteobacteria bacterium | reverse complement strand
CTCATTGAGAACGCCAAGCCTGCGCGCGACCTCCTGATACGCCTCAAGGACGTTGCCCATATCGCGACGGAACCGATCCTTGTCGAGTTTGTCTTCGGTTTCTGCATCCCACAACCGGCACGAATCAGGGCTGATTTCGTCGGCGAGAACGATGCGCAGCAGGTCCCCATCCCAAAGGCGGCCAAACTCGATCTTAAAGTCAACCAAGCGGATGCCAATGCCGAGAAACAGTCCGACCATGAAGTCATTGACGCGAATAGCCAACTGCATCATTTCATCGAGTTCTTGTGGTGTGGCCCAGCCGAACGCCGTGATGTGTTCTTCTGAAACCATCGGATCATTTAGCTCATCGGCCTTATAGTAAAACTCGATAATTGAGCGCGGCAGTTGCATGCCTTCTTCCAAGCCAAGTTTGCTTGCCAGCGAGCCTGCCGCAATGTTGCGCACCACAACTTCAATGGGAATGATCTCCACTTCACGCACCAATTGCTCGCGCATATTGAGACACTTGATGAAGTGGGTTGGCACCCCAATTTCTTCTAATCGTTGGAATAGATATTCAGAGATGCGGTTGTTTAAAACGCCTTTGCCTTCGATCAAGGCATGCTTCTTGGCGTTGAATGCAGTTGCATCATCTTTAAAGTGCTGAATGAGAGTTCCGGGCTCCGGTCCTTCATACAAAACTTTGGCTTTGCCTTCATAAATCCGACGCCGCCTGTTCATAGATCCTGGTCCTTTGACGATCACGCTCATGCTCATTTTTTTGTGCGAAAAACGATCATCGCCGAACGGCCGAGCCCATTGATCTTAAAGCGTGTTTTCCGTTTGCACGGTGATTTTGGGGGCTGCGGATATCGACGATTTTCTGACCTGGACCCTAGCTGAACCGTATCGGCGAAACAATGTTAACGAAGCCCCTTGAGAGCGACACTTTGGAGAACTGGTTCACGCTTGACCCAAGCCATTGATTTGTCGACAGGAGCGGGCTAGGCAAACCGATAGGACCGGGTCGCAGCGCGATATACAACCTAAAGTCACGCCGCAGATCGGGCAGTACAAAGCAAGAACATTTGAAAGCTTGGAGACCCCCATGTCAACATTCGATGAGCGTGAAAAGGGCTTCGAAAAGAAGTTCGCGATGGATGAGGAATTGCGCTTCAAAGCCGAGGCGCGTCGCAACAAGATGCTTGCAGAGTGGGCTGGCGAAAAACTCGGCCTTTCTGGCGATGAGGTTGATGCGTATATCAAGGCTGTGCGCAAAGCCGATTTTGAAGAAGCCGGTGACGATGATGTCTTCCGCAAGGTCAAAGGTGATCTAGACGCCAAAGGTGCCGGCGTGCCGGACAAGGAGCTGCGCCAGGTGATGGATCAATTCTTGGCACAAGCGGTGACGGAACTTGAATCATAGGCCCCTGATTGCAAGTACCTAAGGCGTCACCGGGCTGTGATGTGGGTCGATAGTCATGGCATGCACGCGATGGTGCGCGGTTAGCTGAGGGGTTGCAAAAATTTGCCAAAACGCAACAGACCCTCGGGCCACGGTCCATGACCGGAGGACACATTGATATGACCGAGCGCACCGCCGTCGATAAGATTGGACCCCCACGCGGTCGCAAATTCAGCGGCCCGTTCGACGTGACAATATGGGTCATCGCGTGACGCGATGAGCGTTGATGGAAAGGGAATCGTGGTTTTTGGAATCGGCGCAAAGCCGCTGCGGTCGCGGTCAAAGATATGACCATTGGTTTCCGGCCACAGAGTCGCTTGTTCAACATCGGCGGGTGCCACCAGAAAAGCACCGGAAACGAGTCCTGATGGCAGCTTTGTCGCTGCATGTGCCACGGTGATCACACCAAGACTGTGTGCCACAATGACAACTGGGCGCTCAGCCGTGGCAAGTTCGGCGATAAGTTTGCCCACCCAGGCATCCTTGCGCGCATCATACCAATCATCCTGGTCAACACGATGTGTGTGCGGCAGGCTTCTCTGCCAGCGCGATTGCCAATGGTCTTCGCCTGAGCTCGACCATCCAGGTACCATAAAGATATCGACATCTGCAGTCTTCATGGCGTTTCAATAGCGGATGTCCGGCGCAATGCAACTGGCGGCTCGCGCACACAAAACCTGTCTGATGTTACGTTGGTCGCTCGGACAAGGATCCAATAATGAAACCAGCAAGAGAAAGCGCGATGGCTGCAAAGCCAATGGCAGGAGCCGAGACATCTTCTAGTCCAAGCCAAACCTTCACCGGGCCGAGGGCAGCAACGGCAGTGAAGCCAAGCACAAGGGCTGCCAGTGCGCCACGCCGGCTGGCGCGTTGCCAGTAAAGCCCGCCCGCCAGGATCACGATGCCGGAGCAAAAGTAGATCGAGCCCGAAACCGCCAGATAGTCCCAAATATCTTCGCCACCGGAGTAAACAAGGCCCCAGTAGACTTCGTAAGCGGCAATCAGCGGGATGACCCATCGTGTGATGCGGATTTGGAAGGCGGCATCGGACGTTTTACCGAGTGCCGGGGCTGCAATGTCACGTGCAATGATGGATGACCAGCAAAATAGATAGCCATCTTGGGTCGACATGAAAGACGCAAAAAGCGCGACAGCCAAAAAGCCAACCAGCCAGCCGGGGAGAACGTGGGCAAACATCAATGGAGTTGCAATAAGCCCCGCGCCGTCACCTGCTGTTGCGAGGACCTCACTCCCGGGTGCTGTTGGTGCGGCGAAATAACTGAAGGCCAGCACCCCAAACAGCGCTGGCAACACCATGCGGCCCATAAAAATGAATGACGCGGCAAGGTAGGCACGCGACACCGTTGCTTCATCCTTGATACACAAAGCGCGCGACAGCGCCGTTGGCCAAACCGCAGACGATACAACGCCTGCAACCAGTACCATCCACAAGACATAGGTGACGCCGAAGGTATCATTTGAAAGGGGATCAAACCCCGCTTGGCCTTTGGTTTCAGTGACGGTCGTGATGGCGTCACTCAAAGGGAGTTGGTGGGTGACAAACACCAAAGCCAAACCCAACCCGCAGAGCATCAACAAAAATTGCATGACGTCGGTTGCAATGACCGTGCGCATGCCGCCAACCATGGTGTAGGCGGCAGCCAGAACCACCAGCGCGATCATCAATACTGTGACGGTGCTTGATCCGGCTTCGATGCCAAGTAGGGTCAGCAGAAATAGAGCGGCGACCTTGAGGAATAAACCCATATTCAAAATGCCGCCGAGGGCCATTACCGCAGCACCGAACACGCGCACATCTTGGCCATAGCGCTGACCGTAGAATTCCGGCACGGTCAGAACACCGGTGCGGCGTAACGGTTTGACGATAAATCCTGTAAGCCCGACGAATGCGCAGCCAACAAATGCTGCAACACCAATGTGCAGAGAAGAAAACGCTTGGTTGAATCCTTTTTCCGCATTGTAGGCGATGG
>JAHZKN010000317.1 GCA_022600335.1 Alphaproteobacteria bacterium | reverse complement strand
TAGATAACGTCCGCTCCCTGTATCGCGCAGCCCAGCCACAATCCAACACCAATTCAGTACGTCACGACCCCTCCCCATCTCCCACATGCGCCGCACCTTTACCGTGACGCTCGACTTTCCCGCTTAGATGCTCTTCTGCGCGGTAAGTTTGCGCTATACTGAGACGAAGTGGAGGGTCTGGCGTTCGCCCAATGGCAAGAGCATTAAGAAATAACGGATGGGAAACCACCGAGTTCTTTTCCGGTCTTGAACCTGACGAACGCGCTGCCCTTTCCGATCACCTCGAAACACGATTTGTGAAGCGCGGAGAAGCTTTGGTCCGTCAGGGGCGCGAGGCCAAGGCGTTTTACCTCGTCGTGTCAGGGCGATTTTCTGTCACCATCGCCGGGCGCAAATCTGTCGTCTCCGAAATCGGCCCTAACCAGCCGATTGGCGAAATTGCTTTTCTCACCGGTGGCAAACGGACGGCGACGGTCACCGCGTTGCGCGACAGTCTCGTTTTGCGCTTAGACAAAAAAGACTTTGATGCACTCTCCAAAGCCAATCCCAATATTTGGCGCAGCCTGACAACGACCATGGCTGAGAGGCTGGCAGCAACAACGATCGCAGCACCAGAACCACCAGACCCACGACCGCGCACGATTGCAATCGTGCGGGCTGGAAACGGCGCGATCCCTGAGCCCTTTATGAAGAGTCTGATCACAATCTTCAGCGAGGACGCCTCAACGCTTGTCGTTACGTCGGACAACGTCGGAACGGTGCTAAAGTGCGGTGAAGACATCCATTCTGCTGAGGCCACGCAGGCCTTGAATGAGCTTGAAACCCAGTATGATTTTATCCTGCTGATTGCTGATCACAGCTTGACGCCTTGGACAGAGAAAGTTGTCCGCCACACCGACCTGCTGCTGTTGGTCGGACATCATGCAAAAGATCCAACGACGAATGTACTCGAGGGATTTGCTTCAGGATATGTCGCCCCAGAGCAACGACGACTGGTATTAGTGCATGAAACGCGTACCACTGTGCACGGCACAAAAGCGTGGCTCGATGATCGCAATGTCATCATGCATCATCACGTCGCCCTTGATAACCAGAAAGACTTTGAACGTCTTAAGCGCTTTGTGGATGGAACCGCGCGCGGATTTGTTGCCTGCGGTGGCGGAGCGCTGTGTTCCACACACGTTGGTGTCTACAAGGCGCTGAAAGAACACGGCCTAGACTATGACATTCTTGGCGGAACATCAGCAGGCAGCGCCATGGTGGCCGCATTTGCAATTGGCCACAACACGGAAAAAATCGCCCGCGCCATCAATGATATGTTCGTCGCAAATAAAGCGATGCACCGCTATACCCTACCGCGCTACTCGCTCCTTGATCATGTGAATTTTGATCGACAACTCAAACGATACTTCTCTGGCATTGATATCGAAGATCTGTGGCTACCGATGTTCGCTGTCTCAACTAATCTTTCTAGCTACACGTTGCACGTCCATCGAACTGGAGATTTATGGTCGGCCATTCGCGCATCTGCTTCGATCCCTGTGCTCCTACCGCCGGTCTATACAGAAGATGGGCAAATGCTTGCCGACGGCTGCCTGCTGGACAATGTTCCGATCCAGGTCATGCATCAGTTGAAAAGCGGACCGAACACAGTGGTCAGCTTCCTAGTACCGGAAACAGAACGCTTTGATGTCGACTATGAGGCCTTGCCGTCACGCGGAGACCTGGTGAAAACCATGCTCAATCCGTTGCACAACCGCCGCGTGCCAGACGCTCCTGGTCTTTCTGCTGTGCTGATGCGGTCATTGATGGCCAACCGACACGATTTCAAACGGCATCTCAAATCCACCGACCAGCTGCTTGTCCCGCCGATTGCACCAGAAATTGGCCCCCTGGACTGGCACCGCCACCGCGATTTAATTGACACGGCCTATCAGTGGACGAAAAGCCAGTTGGACGCTGAAAACAACACAGGTGTTGAAGACGAGCGCAGTCTTGAACAAAACGAATAGTGGTCAAAGTAGACACCTCGGCTCAGCTCGCGGATTGGCCAACGTGGCACCCTGTCGGACGTAAACAATCTCCTAATTTTCAGGCTGCATCACCCGTGGTCTTGTCAGCTTGTTAAGCCTCTCACAGTACCGTTCGATTGCACCTCTGCGTTGCCATCACTCCAACGCCCGGCTCCAGGCGGCCCGGCGGCAACAAACGGATACGACAAACCGTGGCCCAGACCATAACCTCACCACGTATTGATGAAGCCGACGCAGATCAAACGATCAACCGAACCTTTTGGGACAACACGGTTCAGTTTGTAAAAGCATGGGCAGGTGAGGCCTCCTTTAGTCGCGACGCAATCGCCTCATTTGGCATTCATATTTTTTCCGCCGTCATCAGCCTTGTTACCACATTGATTCTAGCCCGCCTCATTGGCGCAGCGAACTATGGTATCTATGGCGTCGCGTTGGTGTATGCCAATGTATTTGCTTACATGTCGTGCCTTGGCTTTGCAGATCTTATCATTCGCACCGAAGCCCGAGACTCCGATCAAAAAAGTGGAAACGTCGCGAGAGATACTCAACGAACAGCCCTCGTTGCCACCATTGTCGCAGGTCTAGTTCTTGCTGGTTTTGGCCTTACGATCGGGCGTTGGCTCGTTCCCGCTCCGGCTCCAAATTCAGCCTGGGCTTTTGCAATTGGCATGGCGATGGTCGCACCAATTGCCTATCAGCGGTTAGCTGAAGCCACACTTCTCGGCCGCCACCAACCGATTCTATCTCTGCTGCCAGAGCGCATTATTCGCACTATCGCCATGCTGGTCTTAGTCATGGTCTTGGCGATTTTCGCATCCTCCAGCCTCGGTGCAAACCAAGCTGTTGCAGTGCAGGCCGCAGCCTATATGCTCTCCATCTCCGGCGCCGCATTCCTTGTATTTCGAACAACGCCGAAGCACACCACGCCTCATAAGAGCAGATTTCAACCTGCACCGCTTAGAGACGCGGTACCATTTCTACTT
>JAHZKN010000316.1 GCA_022600335.1 Alphaproteobacteria bacterium | reverse complement strand
TTCATTAATTTCAGAAAACAAGCGCGCGACAAACAACTCTTTCGGCGCGTTATACAGCTCTTCTGCATTGCCGACTTGCACGATGCGTCCCTTGCGCATAACAGCAATACGATCGCCAAGGCGCAACGCCTCTTCGGGGTGGTGTGTCACAATCATCGACGTGGCACGTGTCTCACGCAGCAACGCCAGCGTTTCTTCCTGCATGGTTTCGCGTAATTGCACGTCGAGACCAGAAAAGGGTTCATCCATCAACATGACAGAGGGGCGCGGCACGATGGCCCGGGCTAACGCCACCCGCTGTTGCTCTCCTCCCGACAGAATATGCGGATACGCATCAGCATATTTTTCCAAGCCAACACGCGCCAGCATGGTTGTTGCTTCGCGAAGGGCTTCGTCCTTCGGCAGCGCTTTCAACCCAAACGCGACATTGTCGACAATTGTTAAATGAGGAAACAACGCAAAGTCTTGAAACATCAGGCCAACGCCGCGCCGCTCCGGTGGCACAAAGTCGTTGTCGCCAGCAACTTCTTGGTTGTTGATCAGAATTCGACCCGACGACGGCCGTTCAAGACCGGCGGCCACGCGCAGCAATGTTGACTTGCCACACCCTGATGGCCCAAGCAGACAGACCACCTCGCCAGGCGCGATATCAAGACTAAAATCTTGAAGCGCAAAAACCTCACCATAGCGGCGCGAAACGGACTCGAAGGTCAGCCGCGCAGCAATGGTCGCCGCAGCGCGGACCTGCGTTTTGGTGCGCTGAGGTGTGACCGCAGCAGCACTTCCAACACCAGGGCGACGGATTTCGTTCACTACGCGCAACTCGAGTTCATTGAGCCAATGAGACTGTTATGCCTCATCTGATGGGTCAGGCATAAGCGCAGTCGGTGCAGTGGGCAAGTCGTCGTCGGAATCGTTGTTTCCAGAGACCTCGCCGTCGGACCTTTCATCATCATCATCTGTCTCGAAGGCCAAAAGCTCCTGACAGTCATCTGTGTCGTCAAACTCTTCCTCGTCATCTGCTGCATCCAGCGGCAGCTCATCTGGCATCAAGGCTGCGACATCGGTCGGTGATGGTACCTCAAATCCTGGTGGGAGCGTGGAATCCAATAAACCAGCAGCCTTTAGTTCCCGCAAGCCCGGCAAATCTTGCACGTTCTCAAGGCTGAAGTGACTAAGGAAGGCTTCCGAGGTGCCATAGGTTATGGGTTTGCCCGGTGCCCGACGGCGCCCACGCGGGCGCACCCAACCCGTTTCCATCAAAATATCAAGAGTGCCCGTTGAGATAGTGACACCACGCACCTCTTCGATTTCAGCGCGTGTAACCGGTTGGTGATAAGCGATAATGGCCAGAGTTTCGAGCGCAGCTTTCGACAATCGCCGCGTTTCTTTGGCATGCTTTTGTAACACAAACGCAAGATCGTCCGCTGTGCGAAACGTCCATTTGCCAGCCACTTTAACCAGATGCACGCCGCGATCGGCATAAAGCGTCTGCACGTCTTGAAGCAGTGCGGCAATATCTGCTCCATCTGATAGATGGCTCTTGAGCGTTGCTTCATCCACCGGCTCTGGGGCTGCAAAAATCACAGCCTCAATAATTCTCAGCTGCTCACCGTGATCGGAACCGGATAATTGTGAATACCCACCGGGCAAGTCAGCGCGCGCGTTCGTCAGTGCAGCCGCCAGCTCAACGGCCTCCGGCGACGTGCGGTCAGCTTCAGTCGGAACGTTGTCGTTATCAACGTCTGCGTTCTTTACCAGTTTCAATTTTGGCGGAACCATTTCAGAAATGCCTCATCGTGACTTTTGAAGTCGCTTCAATTCGTGGCCAGTGGCCTTCACACGCCTTAGCCGATGCGCTCCCATTCTGCGCCGAGCTCACAGCGACGCATGTAAATTGGCTCGAACGGCGCTTCCTGTCGCAGCTGCACCAGGCCCTCGCGTGCCATTTCCAGCGTCGCACCAAATGAACTTGCAAGGGCAGAGCGACCCTCCTCTCCGTGTGGCAAGTAGTGCTCTATGAACATTTCAAGCTGCACCCAATTGCCAACATTTTCCTGGCCCACTAAAGACTGCAATCGTTGCCGGGCATCTTTGATTGACCAGACCTTACGTGCCTTCACGACATGGGTGTGCACGATCGTTCGTTTGCGCTGATCTGAGTAGGCCTTCAACAAATCATAAATCTCTGCCGTCCACTCCGTCTTGCGATGCGTTTTTACCGGCTCTGGTCGCCCGCGCTGAAAGACGTCCTGACCAAGTCGATTGCGCGTCATCAACTGTGCCAAGGCCTGCTGCATGGCTTGCAATCGCTTGAGACGGAACGCAAGCCGCTGGGCCATCTCTTCCGCACTAACTTCGGCATCGTCATCGTCTTCCTTCGGCAGCAGCAGCCGCGATTTTAAAAATGCCAGCCAGGCCGCCATAACCAGGTAGTCAGCTGCAAGCTCCAATTTGGTGCGCTGCGCTTGTTCAATATAGGCGAGGTATTGCTCAACGAGCGCCAGCACAGAGATCTGAGCTAGATCGACTTTCTGCGTTCTCGCCATTGCCAGCAGTAAATCCAACGGGCCTTCAAAGCCTGCGACATCAACAATCAGCGCCTCACTGTCTGTGGGCGCGTCGTCACCGGCTGGGGCCTCCCAGTCGCTGTGCTCAATTTGCTGCGGATCGCGGTCTTCGGTCATGGATCTTTTTATGGTTGCGCTTGATACTGGGCCCTGCACCCTGCGGCCCCGTCTTGGGCAGTAGAGGCCAAAGCCGGCCTAGATTACACTGATTCAGAGGTCGTGCGAGGAGTTGTCAAAAGGGCCTCTAAAAGCCCTTCAGCCCGGCCGTGATCAAGGGGTTCGGTATGGCCGACCATGGTCAAAGCCGCTTGAAAACGCTTGAGAGATGGACCTGAAAGCTCCGGGGCCTCACGGGCAACATCACGCATCTCAGCCAGATTGCCATTACAATGAAGCACCACGTCGGTACCAGCCGCAAGCACGGCGCGAGCGCGTTCAGCCAAGCTACCGCCTAAAGCCTTCATCGAGACATCATCGCTCATCAGCAGACCATCAAAGCCGATCCAGTCTCGGATCACGTCTTTGATCACTATGGGTGAAGTGCTGGCGGGCTGGCCAGCGTCGAGCGCGGTAAACACAACATGTGCTGTCATCGCCAGTGGTAGATCTCTAAGGCTGTTAAACGGCTTGAAATCCGATCGCTCAAGAACATCACGTGGGGCGTTCACTACTGGGCGCTTGAGGTGACTGTCCTCACCAGCACGACCATGGCCGGGAATATGCTTAATGACCGGCAGGACACCGCCTGCCAGATAACCATCTGCAATAGCTCGACCGAGCTTCGCGACCTTCGTCGGATCTGCGCCAAAGGCGCGGTCGCCAATAATCTCATGCGCCTCCGGCGTTGGCAGATCCAGCACTGGGGTACAATTGGTGTTGATCCCCAAGACCTTAAGATCGTGCGCGACAAGACGCGAAATGGCAAACGCGGCCTCGCACGCGCGCTCAGGCTGTTGATCATAAAGGTCAGCAAAAGCTGCAGCTGGTGGCAGACTCCTGCCGAGCGGAGGGCGCAAGCGCTGCACCCGCCCACCTTCTTGGTCAATCAAAACCAGGATTTCAGAGCCAACAGCATCCGTAACGTCGGCAACCAGGGTACGAATTTGGTCCAGTGCGACGCAGTTGCGGGAAAATAGAATAAGCCCACACGGACGCGCATGACTGAGCAGTGCGCGTTCCTCTGCAGTGAGCACCGTGCCAGCAACACCAGTGATGAAGGCACGCAGCATTAAAGTCCTGTCTCAATTCGATGTTTGGAAATTTTGCAAAGACAGCGGTTCGGCAACACTAGCGTCAACGCATGATCGTGCAAACAAGCGCACCCAGCGCAGGGGCCACTAATATGCAAGCACCCAGCAGTCGCCATAGCCAGCGGATTTAAGCGAGTCACAAACTGTACGCGCCGACTGAGCTGAGCCAGGCGGGCCAGCTATCAATCGATGGTAGGTGCCCTTAGCACCAAGATTTGCCTGCTGCACATCGGGGGTCTTATTTTGCAAAGCCTGGGTATATTTCTGCTGCATATCAGCAAACTGTTTCAATGCGTCCATGCGGCTTGACTTTGAAACCGGCACTGAAGCGAGCACGGCCACATAGCCTGCACCTGTTGGTTTCGGCCCGGTTGCAACGGGTGCCGGCTTCGCAACCGCGACTTTCTTGGCCGTCGGCTGCGGTGCGACATTCGCAGTGGGCGGCTTTGGCGCCGTCGCTTTTGGTTTAGCTATTTTGGGTGCAACAGGGGCAACTTTTGCAATTTTAACCGGAGTGGTCTTTGCAGCTGGCGTCGCTGCCGGCGGCTTAACCACAAGCGGCTTGTTGATGCTTGCCGTGTCAGTCGGTGCTGCCGCAGCAGCGGGCGTTTTCGGCGTGTCGCCAAGCGTGAGACCAGAGACCATACGCGGTGCAGTGGCCCCCGTAGCCGCCGGACTAGCAGGCGGCACAATTGACCCATCACGACCGATCCGCAGCGTCGAAACACGCCGGGCACCGCTAGAAGGATCATTGGTGTTGCCGGCAGCCGAACCGAGCCGACCCATGATCTTGCTGTCACGATGGGCAAATTTGCGGCCACCCGGATCTGCTGGCTTGACCTTCAATGGACCACCGGCACCTTTGACAACCGGTGGCATGCCAGTCGACGGCGCGCCAAACAAGGTCTGGTAACCGTACGCCACACCACCACCAATCAAAATGGCACCAGCAAGAGCTGCAACTACGAGGACACCGCCACGTCGACCGACGTCGTCTTCGTCCTCATATTCATAGTCCTCATCGTCTCCAGCATACGCCTCATCGACATGGACTGGTTGATGGGCCGGATCTGAACCTGGAGGCGCTGCAAATCCAAGATCAGCAGCTGCACCGCCGGCAACGTTGGCACCCGATGTTGGTGCGAACGTATTTGTGTGTCCCCAATCGACATGAGGTTCCTGGCGCGCCACACCAACAGGGTCCGGTGCCGCCGCGGGTTGCGGCGCATCATAGCTACTAAAATCATACCCAGAGGGTGCCGCCGTCGGCGTTGTTGGATGAACATGCTGGTGCGGCGCTTGATGGTAGGCAGCATTGCCCTGCACAGGCGTTGATGTTGGATCATAGCTGGGTTCTGCGTACGTATTCGCTTGTGGCGCGGCCGGCTGCTGCATGTACGCATTTGGATTTGTGTGGCCCTGCGGCCATGCGGCACCAGCGGCTGGATCGTTGAACTGCTGTGCGTTTTGCTCGAAACCAGGAGTCGTTGGCGCAGCAGACGGCTGTTGGCTGGCATAGCCAGGGGCGGTCTGCTCTTGATAGCTTGGCGCATAGCCCTGAGCATATTGCTGGGGATCGGGAGCCTGCGCCTGCGCGGGCGGCTGTTGGTGGGGTTGGGCTTGGTAGGGTTGCTGCGTTTGCCCATGAGCCGGTTGCTCATAGTCTGTGGCCGCAGCGTGCGGATCGGCTTGAAATTCTGGCGGCGCTGGCATCCCTGGATGCCGTACCGGACCGGTTGGCCGTGACATAAATTTTTCCCTCACCCGTCGAGATGCGGCTGATGCATCCGAATCAGAGTCTAACGCATCGCCTCTGGAGCCTCGACACCGAGCACATCTAGTCCCGCAGAAAGGACAACTTGCGTTGCGGCAACAAGCGCCAGGCGCGCCGCGGTCAGGCTCCTGTCATTATCCTGGATAAATCGCAATTGTGGCAAATCGTTGCCACGAGCCCACAGACCATGAAATTCAGATGCA
>JAHZKN010000315.1 GCA_022600335.1 Alphaproteobacteria bacterium | reverse complement strand
GCTTCAGCGCGCGGGGAAGTGTCTCTGAGTTGACACACCTGTCCGCAGTTTACATTTCGACGTTGCACAGCAGGCCTGGCAACGCAGAAAGATCCGAAATTTCGCTATACACCGTACCAGGCAATCGATCCGGCACCTGCCCTGCGCGATTGCACCAGAAGACGATCATACCAAACGCAGCGGCGGCATGCGCATCCCAGGCATTAGACGACACAAAGGCAATTTTATTTGCAGGCGTGGCAAGTCGGTCAACCGCCAATTGATATACGGCTGGGTGGGTCTTGAAGTAACCAATCTCTTCAACGGAAAACACATGATCAATCGCGTTGCTGAGACCAGCATGCGCGATGGACTCTGCGAGCATGTCAGGCGTTCCATTGGATAGTATGGCCGTTGGCAGTCCCGCTGCGCGTAGATCTCGCAGGACGCGCGGCACTTCCGGAAAGCAGTCCAAGTTTCGATAAAGATCAAGCAACCGGGTGCGCAATGCGGGCTCAGCAAGTCCCAAAGTGTCCAGGCTGACATCCAACGAGTCCTGTGTCACCTGCCAGAAATCAACGTGTGCGCCTTGCAACGTTCTAAGCCAGGTGTACTGCAGCTGCTTATCACGCCACAGGGCGGTCAGCGCGTCGGTCTTACCTCCAAGGACATCGCGGCAGCGCTCCGCCGCTGATGCAAAATCAAGCAGCGTCCCGTATGCATCGAAAACACACGCATCCACGTTTACAGATGCTGTACTGGATTGCTTTGTCATCGTCAGAGATCGCTCCAGACACAGGATGGATCATCAACCGTATCAGGATGCGTGCATTTCAAATGCTTGTCGAGAAGAACGACGCGCACGCCGTGACGCGACACGTCGGCACAATCACGGCTACGAGCCACGATCGGCTAAACAACACTAATAGCGATTGAGAGGATGCTTGAACAGATTCTCAATCCGGCGGTCGCGGACACGATACGCGCGGCGCTGTTTCTTTTCCGCTTCAATGCGGCCCACTGCCATTGGCACAGGCAATTCACCGGCGATAACCTCGCCATCAGCGCCAACACGGCCATCGGCCGGCAAACCTGCACGCTGACGTGCAGCAGCAAAGGATGGGTCCTGTGCCGTCGGGTCAGCCGCCGTGCTCGCTGTTTCAACAGGTTCCTTAGCAGGCTCAACTTTAGTGACAAATTTCGTCGGTTGCGTTTTCGCGCAAGCGTCCTTGTCGGCCGCTTTAAGAAGGTTGAGCTGGGCATGTTCCGGCTGGCTAACCGGAAGCTTTGCGTTGGCTTGCTTCAAAAACCAGTACATGGCGGATTTTGAGGCCGCCTGCCACGTGCCGTTAACTGGACCCTTGTAACAACCAACTCTGCGTAGTTCGCCTTGCAAAGCCATCACCAAAACACGGCGTGCGCGGCGATCCTCTTTTTGGGTGACAGGCATTGGCTCCGGTGCGGCGAGAGCCGACTGGAACCGAGTTCTGTCCGCATTGAGGATGGTTGGCTGGGCATCCGCAATCTCCCCCACAGCCTTTGGTGCCATGATTTTTGGCACGGCGGGTGTCGCCGTTGTTTGGGCGGTTTTTTGAGTTTGCGCGGGTGACGGTGCAGCGGATTGCAACACAGCAACCTGTGCCTGAGGGCCATCTCGATAGATAAAACCTGCAAGGAGCGCGGTACCTAAGACCAAACACGCAAGGGCAACTAGAATACGCATGACGACTACTTCTATGTGCTACAATTTCATGACCGTATAAGACAAATATGACTAATTTTGTCGTAACGGCGTCCCAATCTGCAACCTAAACGCTATATGTTAACAAGCGTTTACGTTTCACTGCCCCGTTTTTGACATGTTGGCCAACCCTGCATGCCGCATACAGGGTTGGCCGATGTGGCCTGCAACGGGAGCGTTTTTCGATGCGAACCGGGCCACACATGCTCTGTCGCAGCGTGTCAGCGGTAGGTTCATGCACTTGGTCTACGGCCTGGATTTGCACGCCGCCGCGACGAAGGACGGCGCTGTTGCTGCACTTGCGAACGCCAGCCGACATCCGCTATGGATGCCGCAAACAGCTGCACGAAGCGCAACCCAAAGGGCCCCCGCAATGTCAAATTTCCAGGACCTGCCGAACATCGATCAGGCGGCCTTTGATGTTCCAGATCTTGAAAAGCTTGAGCCGGGCACGGTTTCCACACATCCACCGCGCATTCTTATTCTTTATGGCTCACTTCGAGACCGCTCTTATAGCCGCTTCCTTGCCGAAGAGGCTGGGCGCATTCTCAGCCAATTTGGCGCTGAGGTGCAATTCTTTGATCCCCATGGCTTGCCATTGCCCGATGGCGCCGACCGCACGCATCCCAAGGTACAAGAGCTCAACGAACTCTCAATTTGGTCCGAAGGGCATGTCTGGTGCTCACCAGAACGCCATGGTGCGATGAGTGGCGTCCTTAAAACGCAAATTGATTGGTTGCCGTTGAGCTTGGGTGGCATCCGGCCAACCCAGGGGCGCACGTTGGCGGTCATGCAAGTCTGTGGCGGCTCGCAGTCATTCAACGCTGTCAACGGCATGCGTATCCTTGGACGATGGATGCGCATGGTAACCATTCCCAATCAATCGTCTGTCGCAAAAGCTTATGATGAGTTTGATGACGCAGGCCGCATGAGACCATCGCCTTTCTATGAGCGTGTCGTTGATGTGATGGAAGAACTGTATAAATTCACGCTTCTGGTCCGCGACCGAACAGACTATCTCACCGATCGTTATAGCGAACGCCGCGACGGGCTAGCCAAAAACAATCCAACGCTAAAGGCGGCCATGGCCGACACGCAGCGGAAATAGCAGAAGCACAGATGGCGTCGTCAGCAAGAAAAGCTACTTGTCTTTCTTGCGCGACACGCCAGGAACCGACCGACCTGATCCCTCTGACTTGGACTTTTTCGACTTTGGCCCTGGCAGAGCTTTTTTCGACGCTGCCCCCACCAAAGCTTTGCGACTTGCAGTCCCAGACTCATCGCTCAGTGATTTTCTTGACCGTCGCTTGCCAGCCGGTGCAATGAACTCGAAATCGAGTTCCGTATCTGGCGGCGTGCCCTTGACGATCACTTTTACCGTGCCGCCATTCTCTAGGCGACCGAATAACAGCTCGTCTGCCAAGGGACGCTTGACGTGCTCTTGGATAATCCGCGCCAGTGGTCGGGCGCCAAATTTCTCGTCATAGCCCTTTTTCCCGATCCAACTGCGTGCCTCATCTGACAACTCTATGGTGACACCGCGATCGGCCAACTGTGCTTCAAGCTGGAACACAAACTTTTCAACAACCTTCGCAATAACGTCCGGCAACAAATTGCTAAACGGAATGATTGCATCAAGCCGATTGCGAAACTCAGGTGTAAACAGCTTGTTGATTGCCTCTGTGTCATCGCCTTCGCGACGTGCGCGATTAAAGCCCATTGGCGCTTGTGCCATGCTCGAAGCACCAGCGTTGCTGGTCATAATCAAAACAACATTGCGGAAGTCGATCTTCTTGCCGTTGTGATCTGTGAGCTTTCCATGATCCATCACCTGCAATAAAATATTGAACAGGTCAGGATGGGCTTTTTCAATTTCGTCAAGCAACAGCACGCAGTGGGGCGTTTGATCAACGCCATCTGTCAAAAGCCCGCCTTGATCGAACCCGACATAGCCAGGAGGTGCACCGATCAGTCGAGAAACGGTGTGCTTTTCCATATATTCAGACATGTCGAAGCGTAACAGTTCAACGCCCATCAGGCTTGCCAATTGCTTGGCCACTTCCGTTTTGCCAACGCCTGTTGGGCCAGAGAACAGATAGCAGCCAATTGGCTTTTCTGGTTCCCGCAAGCCGGCGCGCGACAGTTTGATAGCGCTTGTTAAGGCAGAGATCGCCGCATCCTGGCCAAACACCATACGCTTGAGATCGCGCTCTAGGTTCGACAACGCTTGGGCGTCGGACTTGGTCACCGTCTTCGGTGGAATGCGCGCCATCGTCGACACTGTCGATTCAATATCCTCAACGGTGATCCGCTTTTTGCGCTTCGATTCCTCGACGAGCTTCTGCGATGCGCCCGTCTCATCAATGACATCGATGGCCTTATCCGGCAATTTGCGATCATTAATATAGCGCGCCGACAATTCTACAGCCGCTGTAATCGCATCGTTGGCGTATTTGATATCGTGGAAGTCTTCGAAGTAGGGCTTCAGGCCTTTGAGAATTTCAATGGTGTCCGGCACGGTGGGCTCGGTAACGTCAATTTTCTGGAAGCGACGCACAAGCGCGCGATCTTTCTCAAAGTGCTGGCGGTATTCTTTGTACGTCGTGGAACCTATGCAGCGCACGGCTCCTGACTGCAACGCAGGCTTAAGAAGGTTTGAGGCGTCCATTGCCCCACCCGATGTCGCACCGGCACCAATGACGGTGTGAATTTCATCTATGAAAAGAATGGCCCCTGGATAGGCTTCAATTTCTTTCATCACCGCTTTCAGGCGCTCTTCAAAGTCGCCGCGGTAGCGGGTACCAGCCAACAGCGCGCCCATATCCAGCGCAAAAATCGTGGCATCTTGCAGCACATCAGGCACGTCCTTGTTGATGATCTTGCGCGCCAACCCCTCTGCGATCGCAGTTTTGCCGACGCCTGGATCCCCAACCAGAAGTGGATTGTTTTTCTGCCGTCGACACAACACCTGCACGGTGCGCAGCACTTCCGCCTCGCGCCCGATCAGCGGATCAATGCGGCCATCTTTGGCCTTGGCGTTGAGGTCAACGCAATAGCTGTGCAAAGCGTCCTGGCCGGATTTGCGATCCTCACCTTCGCCAAGGTCTTCCTCTGCGCCATGAACCGTTTTGGGTTCTGACATGCCAGCGCGCTTTGCAATGCCATGCGAAATGTACTGCACAGCGTCAAAACGCGTCATTTCCTGTTCCTGCAAGAAATAGGCTGCATGACTTTCTCGCTCAGCAAACATCGCAACCAGAACGTTGGCCCCAGTGACCTCCTCGCGGCCAGACGATTGCACGTGCACAACCGCACGATGGATCACACGTTGAAATCCGGTTGTCGGTTGTGCCTCGCTAACGTTTTTTGCCACCAGAGATTCAAGCTCGGTATCGAGGTACTCGTTCAAACGTTCCCTGAGTTGCTCCAACTCAACGTTGCACGCACGCATAACCCCTGACGCATCTTCGTCATCAAGGAGCGACGCCAGAAGATGCTCAAGCGTCGCGTATTCGTGACT
>JAHZKN010000314.1 GCA_022600335.1 Alphaproteobacteria bacterium | reverse complement strand
GGCCTACGCTGCATTGTTCACAGCTCTGACCGACCTTGTGAATCTTTATGGCGAAGACGCCGTGGTGAAACTCACGCGCGGCCTTGAAAAGCGTGTGTTTTCTGGTGAGTTCACTCTCGAGCGGACTTTGCAATAGTGCACGTTGGGATTAGTGCCCTAGGGATATTCAACGTCTCAAGACGGAAACCACTGCGAACTTGATCGGCAGAATTTTCGCAAAGCTAGGGGGCAAATCGGGCCGAGAACGGTCAGAGCATTCTAGTCCCATTTACTGATGGCGCCGACGACAAGAACCGCACCAAATAACATCAGCAACAGCCCACCAACTCGATTGATGAGACCGAGTTTCTCAATATCAATGTGATGACGATACTTGCTGATCAAGTTCGACAACATAACCCACCAAGCGATGCTGCCGCCCATAATGGCTGCCACCATGAGTAATGCTTCGACGTAGCTTGTCACCTCGACAAATGAACTGACGCCACCAAAAATTGCAAACAATCCCAAAACCGCACCGGGATTGGTGATGGTTAGAAAGAATGTCTGCGGTATATCCCAGACAAAATCACGCAATGTCTCAGGCTGCACACTATCTGAAGTCACAGTTTCAAATCGTGGTGTCGCGAAATAGAGCTTTAGCCCAAAGGCAAATAGCGCCAGGCCGCCAACAATTTGGATCGCAAACCTGTGATATTTCACAGCACCTGATATGGCACCGACACCAAGCGAGGCAAAAAGCGCAATCAGGCCATCGCCCAGCACTGCGCCAAGGCCTGCTGCAATACCGCCCCAGAACCCACGCTCAATGGCCCGCTGAATACACAGAACGTTGACTGGCCCAACCGGAGCCGCCACGAGAACCCCAATAATAAGTCCGGCAGGTATAATCAGTGGATTTGGAATGAAATCCATATAGTTCGCCTATGTTATTACACTGTCCTGTCACAACACTCTTGCGCCGCGCCACGCGGCACAAATACCATCTCATAAGACAGAGGAGGGAGATGCTCGCAATGCCACACCGGCACAATACACCGATCAATCTCTGTCACTTGCAACATCTGACAACACGTTGTTCAGGATTTGTTGTCCAACGCACTGCTTTTCAACAAGCGACTCAACCCATCACTATTCTAGTGGTACTGGCGCTCGCCGGCCTTGTCCATTTTGTCACCCCTAGTAGCAACCTCTTTGCTGCAGAAGCACCTAACGGCAGCACCACACCCGAAAGTAAAGTCCCCGCTTCGCCAAAAGAGGTTGGAGTAGAAAACAGCGCATTGCCTAAAAACGTGGCGGAAATGCGCGAAGCTCTACTCGCGGCCACTCAGACGGGGCGCATCAGCGAGCTGCTCACACCCTATGAGTGGAACGAGTTGCCACCGGCAATATCAGACGACAAAATTGATGATCCAATTGCGTATTGGAAGCGTATCTCCAGCGACGGAGAAGGAATTGAAGTTCTAGCAATTCTATCCGAAATGCTGCGTATGGCTCCTGCTAAATTGCATGTCGGACCAGATTTTGAGAACAGCGCACTTTATGTATGGCCATATCTTGCCGAGCACGATCTCGCAAAACTGTCCCCTGCACAGCAGGTCGAACTCAGAGCCCTGGTACCGGCAGACGTCGCTAAAGCCATTCTCACCTCAAAAAGATGGACCTGGTGGCGGCTTGCCATCGGCGCGGATGGGACATGGCACTCGTTCATGAAGCATGAGCGCTAGAGGCACGGTTGGGGTGCTTGCAAACAGACAAGCCACCTGCGTGCTTTAACTTTAATTCCTTCGACAAAGTGATAGCAGAAAATGATAGGATATCGTGGGATTTCATTGAGAGGTCGTATTTGCTAAATTGGACGTCGTCGCACGCAACAGCGACAACCCTGAATTTTCAAGCACGATCACGAAGAGCATGTAGGGGCCTGTTGAATGAGTTGGTATCGCGTATTGGCGCCATTATGCGCTGTGTCTGTTCTCTTTTCTGTCATCGAACTATCTATCGCGCCGGCTGAGGCTCAGGGCCTGACCCGCTATGGTATGTGGGGTGACAACATAAGGAGACGCCCCAGCACCACATCGAAGCCTTACAAACTCAAATCCCCAGGAATTCTTCTACCCCCTTCAGCGCTCGGTGCCGGCCCAGCGGTAGCAAACTCGCTCGGCACAGCGACCAGGCGGCGCAAACCCCGCAAACCCATCGAATTAGCGGAAGGTGGTGCGCGCCCAGAGATTGCTCCCAAGCAACCAAAAACTGTCGAATTTAATGGCGAGTTTGAGCCGGGCGATATCGTTATTGATACGTCGCGGCGCAGGCTCTACCTGGTGCTCGCACCAACGGGTGCCCTGGCCTACCCAATTGCTGTCGGCAAGCGTGGCTTTGCTTGGACCGGTGTTGAACAAGTAACGCACGTCACGGATTGGCCGGACTGGTATCCGCCTGAAGAAATGCGTGAACGCAATCCGCGTCTGCCTTTAAAAATGACGGGCGGACTTAAAAACCCTCTTGGCGCGAAAGCAATCTATCTTGGCAAAACGCTCTATCGCATTCACGGCACCAACGCCAAATGGAGCATCGGCAGGGCTTCGTCCTCAGGTTGCTTCCGCATGCATAATGCGCACGTTGTGCACCTTGCGCGCTTGATCGACAAGAACACAACCGTTCATGTTCTAGATCGACTGCCAAAGGGCGTTGTCAAAGAGGTGAAGAAGAAGCGCCGCTGGAGCAAGAGGCGTAAAAAATCACGCCGCAAGCGTTATCGCCGATCCAGGCGTCCAAACACCATCTAGGAACAGCCTAATTTCAGATTTATTTCAGATTTGTAGCGGCGAGTGCGCATGAGTTACTTGTCCTTAGCCAGCCTGCGTCTGGGATTTTGGACGTTTCTGAACAGTTGGTAAGAAGGCATATATATATAAGAAGTGTAGCTAGCCGCCTTCCAAGAATTGGACAGCTTCACCGCCCGCCGTGGGGGCGATTTCACCGTCCCACATCACGGTCTCGCCTCGGATGATTGTGCCAACCGGCCAGCCTTGCACTTCACGACCATCATAAGGCGTCCAACCACAGCGGCTCTCAATCCAGTCGTTGCGAATGGTCTGGCGTCTTTTTAGGTCAACAATTGTGAAATCCGCGTCATAGCCAGTTGCAATCCGCCCCTTGCCAACAACACCAAACAACCGTTGCGGTCCATGGCTTGTCAAATCCACAAAGCGCTCAAGCGTCAAGCGCCCATTGTTGATGTGGTCCAGCATCATTGGCACCAGCGTTTGCACACCTGTCATACCTGAATGAGACTTTGGGTACGTTGCGTCTTTCTCCTCTCTTGTATGGGGGGCATGGTCAGAACCCAAGACATCCACAACACCCTGCACAAGCCCATGCCAGATTTCGCGCTGATGGGCGGCATCCCGTACAGGCGGGTTCATTTGCACATACGTGCCATGTTGCGCGTAACACTCCGGCGCCACCAAAGTGAGATGGTGCGGCGTGACCTCAACGCTTGACCACTGCTTATGGTCAGCAAGAAAACGCATCTCATCGGCTGTTGAGATATGCAGCACGTGAATTCGCTTGTGGTACTTTTCCGCTAATCCGACCAAGCGCTCAGTAGCGATAAGCGCAGCTTGGACATCGCGCCAGACGGGATGCGAGGCTGGGTCTCCTGAAACCCGCTTGTCCATACGATCAATGAGGCGCGCTTCGTCCTCGGCATGAAAGGCTGCACGGCGTGACAGCTTGGCGATAATCAATTCAAGGGCTTCGGCATCATCAACCAACAGGTTGCCTGTCGATGAACCCATGAACACTTTGATGCCCGCAGAGGCTGGTAAGCGCTCCAAAGTTGGGATGTCGTCAATATTCTCCCGCGTACCGCCAACGTAAAATGCAAAATCGCAGAACATGCGATGCCTGGCACGACGCACTTTGTCGGCAAGCGTCGCCTCTGTCGTGGTCAGCGGCGTCGTGTTCGGCATTTCGAAGACCGCCGTCACACCACCCATCACAGCCGCTCGGCTGCCGGTCTCAAGATCTTCCTTGTGCTCTAAGCCTGGCTCGCGGAAATGAACCTGGCTG
Organism: Alphaproteobacteria bacterium; assembly: GCA_022600335.1. Classification (GTDB taxonomy): domain Bacteria; phylum Pseudomonadota; class Alphaproteobacteria; order Rhizobiales; family Hyphomicrobiaceae; genus JAHZKN01. The sequence goes on along the minus strand of JAHZKN010000314.1, from coordinate 1,481 downwards.
TCAATCACACCAGGCAGGACATGCAGCCCATGGCAATTGATCTCCCGCCCAGAACTGGCAGTACCGAGAGCACCGATGGCAGCAATCCGACCATTGCGCACGCCAATGTCGCGCGCACCAACACCGTCGTGATTGACAACCGTGCCACCCTTTAGGATCACATCATATGTTGCTGCCATACCTATACCTTTGTTGCCACGCCACGGGTGAAGTGTTGGATTGCCGCTAGGTCCATAGCTTTTCAATGATACCCCGGTTGCACCAAGTCAACAGCCTGGTAGGACAGTGGCAAACAGATTTTAGCCAAAAGAGGATAACAATGTTGGCGATCCGGACCGCTCAACTAAAGGACCGAGCCATTGTGCGTGTCTGCGGTGCAGACGCAGGCAAATTCCTGCAGGGACTGATTACCAACGATATGCAAGCGGCAGCACCAAATAGCGCTGTGTTTGCGGGCCTGTTATCACCCCAGGGCAAGATCTTGTTCGAGTTTTTTGTGGTCACGTTGCCAGACGCCTTTCTTCTTGATGTTGCCCACGACTGCGCCGCTGGACTTGTGAAACGCCTGTCCCTCTACCGCCTACGAGCCGATGCAAAGATTGAAAATCTGCAGTCAAATACAACCGTGCTCGCGCATTGGGGAGATGGCCTGGCAGATGACACGCAGTTCAAGAAGTCAGCGCCGGGAGACTTTATCGTTCGCGACCCGCGTCATCCCGACATGGGTCTGCGCCACTACAGCACGACCACTGATATGACGCAGGAATCTCAGTTTGCCGGATTCAGTTTTGACATTGAGCCGGATGATACGGCGTATCACTGTCACCGGATCACGCTTGGCGTTCCGGAAGGCGGTAAAGACTACGAGTGGTCTGGGGCCTATCCCCATGAAGCCCTTTATGATCAGGTTCACGGTGTGTCGTTCACAAAGGGATGCTTTATCGGTCAGGAAGTTGTCAGTCGCATGCAACACCGGGGTGCCACAAAAAAACGCATCGTGCGCATCACTGCAGACGAACCGCTACCGGCACCAGGCACAGAAATTACCGCGGGATCAATATCTCTTGGCCGACTTGGCTCTAGTTGTGGCCCGGTCGGCTTGGCGCTTATTCGCACTGATCGTCTTGGAGATGTCACTGCTCAGAATTTGAGCGCCACGGTGGGTGATATTGCGGTCACTTTTCAATCGCCCAAATGGGCAACATTTGAAATTTGATGTCACAGACACCAACACCCTCAAAACGTTGCCCGTGGCCAGGCATTGATGACCGCGAATACGCGCGTTATCACGATAAAGAGTGGGGAGTGCCACTCACAGATGATCAAAAGTTATTTGAAAAGCTTGTTCTTGAAGGGTTTCAAGCAGGTCTATCGTGGCTTACGATCCTAAAAAAACGCGAGAATTTTCGCAAAGCCTTTCATCAATTCGAAGCGCATCGCGTTGCGCGCTACACCCAAGCGGACATTGCACGCCTAATGTC
>JAHZKN010000313.1 GCA_022600335.1 Alphaproteobacteria bacterium | reverse complement strand
CATTTTGGCGTCTCTGCTATTGTGTCACCGGCAGAGGTTGAGCGTTAGCGCTCATCTACTGTGTGTACGCCAGGCCAACAGCACAGCCCAAGCTTTGGCCAGCACAGGGGTTTTCTCGCAGCATAGCCATCGCTAAAGTACGCGAATCCGGGCAGGTCATACACCCGAGGGGAGGGGCGATTGCCCTGGCCTTGCCAACACGAGTTGCCTCTGTTAGTCGGAGCCTCCCCGTCTTTGTTTGTTGGGGCTGTGGAGCCTCGAGACCAGGTATAAGCGGGGCCTGCACGTTGGAATGCGGTCGTGGCGGAATTGGTAGACGCGCCACCTTGAGGTGGTGGTGGGAGAAATCCCGTGGAGGTTCAAGTCCTCTCGTCCGCACCAGCAGGGATGAAACTGTCTCATCATATGCCTAAGCCCCCACCCAACACACGCGTGCTGCCGCCGATCAAGCGCATTCTTAACGAGTACGGCCGCACGCATTGGCACAAGTATGCCCTCGCAACAGCATTCATGGTTGTTGTTGCCGCGTGCACGACGCTCAGCGCTTGGCTGATGAAGGATCTGACAAATTCTATTTTTGTCGACCGTGATCCAGGCAGCATCATGTTTTTCCCAGCTCTGATATCGGCCGTCTTTATCACTAAAGGTGTGTTTGCGTATTTGCAGGAAGTGACGTTGGCAAAAGTCGGCATGCGCATCACAGCCGATTTGCAACAGCGCATCTATGATCATTTCCTGTCGATGGATTTAGAGTTCTACCGCCGTTGGTCATCCGGTGACTTGGTGGCGCGCTTTAATGCTGGTGCGACCAACGCACGCCTTTTGATCCAGCATGTTGCGGTCAGTCTTGGACGAGATTTGTTGACCGTCATTGGTCTGTGCGCCGTGATGATATTTCAAGATCCAATCATGTTCATTCTTGTGCTTGTGACGGCACCACTCGCCGCCTTCGCACTCCGGCAATTGATTTAGCGCGCCAAGAAAGCGTCTGAAGTGACAACGAACATCCTCGGCACTGTCGTGTCTTTGACGCGGGAAACAGCGCAGGGTGCAAAGATGATCAAATCCTTTCAGCTTGAAACGCTGATGCGTGAAAAAATGCGTGACGCCATCTCTGTCACAGAGCAGGCGGCTGTGAAACTCGTGCGCGTGCGTGCTGCGGTGGCGCCGCTGAGCGAAGTTCTGGCAGGGCTCGCAATTGCTGGCGTTATTCTCTATGGCGTGCTGCGCGCGGGCTCTGATCCACAAATCATTGGCCGCTTCTTTTCGTTTATCACGGCGCTGTTGCTCGCTGGTGAGCCCTTACGTCGTCTGAGCCGTTTGCATGTCGATCTGGCCACGGCCGCAGTGCCGGTGACCATGATGTACGATCTATTGGATGAACCGGTCGATAAGCATGAAGGCGCTGTTCGCCCACCTCTCAAAGTCACGCATGGGCAAATACGATTTTCTAACGTGTCCTTCCAGTATCAGAAAGGCCCGGAAGTTCTCAAAGGAATTGATCTTGAGTTTCAAGGTCACAAAACAACAGCGCTCGTTGGGCCAAGCGGCGGTGGCAAGACGACAATCTTTGGGTTGATCCAGGGCCTCTACCGACCGACGTCTGGAAACATCGATATTGATGGGATGGCGCTTGACGAGGTGTCGCTTAAGTCTTTGCGGGCGCAGGTGGCATTTTTGGATCAAGAAGCCTTTTTGTTTGAAGGGACAATTGAGGAGAATATCCGCGGTGGCGACCTCGCAAAAAACCATGATGCCGTGGTCGCAGCTGCAAAGGCTGCCAATGCACATGAATTTATCGTGCGCACGCCAAACGGCTATGACAGTGAAATCAATGAACTTGCTGCAAATTTTTCAGGTGGGCAAAAGCAGCGGCTAGCCGTGGCGCGGGCGTTTTTTAAAGACGCACCGATTGTCTTGCTCGATGAACCGACCTCAGCGCTCGACAGCCAATCGGAACAGAAGTTGCAAAGCTCCATTCGCAAGCTTTCTGAAGGGCGTACAACAATTTTGATCGCCCATCGATTGTCAACTGCGCAACATGCAGATCGCATCTATGTCATTTCCGAGGGGCAGGTGGCCGAGTACGGGACGCATGAAGACCTTCTTGCAAAGGGTGGCCTCTATGCGGAGCTGCATCATATGCAGTTTTCTGGCGAACACGTACCAGGCGGCGAGCAGACGGAACTCTAATGCAGTGAAAATTGGGTTTGCGATCCCCGTATGATGATGAACCATCGCTAACGCCAAATGAGTGTCGGCCTTAGAACCAGAACGATGGGGATGGTGGCGGTGGGCGATAGCGACGCCGCCGCGGTTTGCGGATCCTGCGATATTTGTAGCGCTTTTTGGTGATTTTTTTATCTTGTGCGCGAGTTGCCGTTCGGGACGTTCCTTTGTGCAAGCGTTTTGAGGTGGCCTTGCGTTCGCGTGCTGGTGGAATGAGTTTTGTCACCTCAAGCGGTGTGCCGTTTATGACCGCGTCCGGTTTTTCCGGTGCGACAGCACCATAGAATGGGACTAAGTTGTTCTTACCGCCTTTCTTTTTTGCGAGCCTCTTTGTCAGGATCTTTGTTAGGTCTGCATTGTATTTTGCAATTGGTTTGAGGGGCGCGGCAGAGCGCAGATGTACAACTTTGTATCCGCCGGTTTTCAATCGCCGCAAAATGTTAGGTAGCGCCTTTGCAGTTACTGGTTTGATGTCATGAAACAGCATGATGCCCCGTCCGCGACGCGAGAGCTTGCCCATTGTGTAGTTGGCAAGGTGGGCAGGGCTGCGGATGTAACTGTCGTTTGAGACAACATCGACGGTGAACGTTGCGATGCCACGATCCTGCAAATGCTTGAGCATGGGATCGGAATCACTCAACCCTGGAAAACGGAAGAACGGCGCGATCGGTTGCCCGGCTGCCAGGGCTATGGCGGAAAACCCTCGCTCAATTTGATCTGCCGCTTTTGCAAGACTGTAGCGGCGCATGTTGAGTGGATGTGACCATGTGTGGCCACCAAGCGTGTGTCCACGTTTGAGAATATCTTTGACAGAATCTGGATAGGCAAGCGCCATGCGGCCGACGGAAAAAAATGTTGCCTTCGTACAAAACGCGTCCAGGGTGTCGAGAATCGATTTGGTAATCCATGACATCGGGCCGTCATCGAAGGTCAACACGACTTCTTTTGGTCCAAGAAATTCCAATTCTTTGGTGCGCGTTGAAATGCTGCCATAGAGCGGCCCGTTGCTGGCATCAACTTCAATGATGCGCGACACGCCAAGCCCTGCGCCTGGCTTGCTGCAGTCTCTCTTGGCCGGCGGCGACCTAGCTTCAGCAGCTGCAGCAAACAGGCCTATGACCAGCGTCATTGACGTCAGCAGTGATACGGGCCAAATGGCACCGTTGTTGCGACCTGGTGGGACCCACAACCTAAACCACCTCGAAGCGCTGTAGGCAATTGTGTGATGAGTTTGTTCTGTTGCGAGCATGCGTGTGTCCCGGTCGTCGACGATGGGGCTGACCTTGGGAGATTTGGTCGCAATCGACAACTACGCCAAGGGATTTTTGTGACAATGTTAGCCACTTCCGGGGCAGCCTGTGCAAGTCGGCAACATCTGCCGACACGTGGTCCATGCCCAAGACGGATGTCAACGCCCAATTAGTGCATTTGCCAGCGGCTTTGATAGTCTGACTGAGTTGTTTGGGGGGGTGGCCTGCGTTTTACTTTGCGTGGTTTGTTTTTTTTCAGCCATGGCAACGCCTCACCGGTATTACCACCGGCTCCAGTTCCGCTTGAGGCCGGCCACGTCACGGCCCGATCGGCAAGTGGGTTGGCTCTTTTGTTGGCAGATTTCCGGCGAAGTTTCTTGGCTGCAATCGCATCATATTTAGCACTGGTGGTTGCATCGTCTTTTGCGACCATGTGCACGATTTTGTATTTGCGGGCCTTGAGCTCTGCTAGCAGCCCCGCCAAACCGCGCACCGTGGATTTTTGAATGTCGTGAAACAGGATAATGCCCTTGCCCTTTTTCTTTAGGCCGGCAAGGACGCGCTGCGTCATGCGTTTACCGGAACGGGTTTCAAAGTCACGAGAATCCACATCTATTCCAAAGATTCCAAGCCCGCGCTGACGCAAATGTGCTTGTGCGCTCCTAGGGTCAGACAAGTACGGAAAGCGAAAAAATGGAGAGATAGGCTTGCCGAGGGCTGTGCGAACCGCACTCAGTCCTAATTCCATCTCGCGCTTAGCAGTGGCGGTGCTTACACGACGCAGATTGGCGTGCGACCACGTATGGGAGCCAATTGTATGCCCGCGCCGGTATATCTCCTTGACCATGTCCGGTGCTGCTACTGCCATGCGCCCAACCGAAAAAAAAGTGGCCTTTACGCAATGTGCGTCAAGCACATCAAGAATTGGTTCTGTGAAACGTCGCACTGGACCGTCATCAAAGGTGAGGACGACTTCACCCTCTTCGAGGAAGTGATTTTCATCATATTGTTCACCGAAACGCGGCCCAGCAGATGTGTCAATCTCGACAATGCGCGATAGACCCAGCACATCTGTGCGCCCGAGACAGCCAGTTTTCAGTGCAAGTGGCTCGGCAACGGCAGCCGGTGTTGCTGCAGGCGCGCTCAGTGCTGCAACAAAAGCTATTGTCGCAAGGCTAGAGCGTAAGAAAGTGGTCCGCCTGCCGTTCATGCTTCGCTCACCGGTTTCTCGTTTTTGTTGCCACTTTGACAGTGGACCACGTGATACGTCGATCAGTTTTGGACTAGGACCGGATCGAACCGTCGTCTCTCACGTCTGTAGCGAATTGCGCTCCGTGCTGCCACACAATGCTTCCAGGCCGTGTTGGGAACGATACGCTAACACGGTTAGATACGGCTAATTGTGGCAATACAGCATCAGCGTCGGCTCGGCAATTGCCGCAGACGAATGGGCATATCTCTGATGTGGAGCGGCGGGAATGGCATGACGCAGAGCGACCCGTTCTCAGCGCTGATGCGGGCATCGGGCGGTATCCCCGGTTGTGAACGATGCTGGCGCGCAGGCGCGCCTTAGTCAAACCCTGTGGTTGCATGTCTGACGCCAATCAGGCAATGACCGTAGCAACTTGATCGACACCAGAGGCCCCAGCGGCGCATAGACATGACAGATAGCGCGCTCAATGAACCAGGAGAAGGCCGCACGGAAGAGCGGCAGAGTTTTGATTCGACTGCGTGCGTGCGCGCCGTTTCAGCAGCCCTGGACGAAAACGATACCGCTACAGCAGTTGCGCAAGTCGAAGACCTTAGCGCGCCCGAT
>JAHZKN010000312.1 GCA_022600335.1 Alphaproteobacteria bacterium | reverse complement strand
TTACCGTCAGTGATGATCTAAAATCGCGGATTGCAGCATACCTCGCCGGTGCCGCCTAAAATAAACAGGTCCTAGGCCTCATGGTGGCCGTCAAAGCGCATCAAGCGTTATCCTTTCTCGAAAAGCCAAATCCCAAGATCGGTAGCTATTTGTTTTTTGGCACCGATCCCGGCTTGGTGAGTGAGCGCAGCAAGCAGCTGGCTGAAAAACTTGCAAATGCGACATCGCCGGCAAGTGAAATTCTGCGATTGGATGAAAAAGATCTCGATGCTGAACCAGACCGTATTGGTATGGAGATGCAAACGCTGGCCATGTTCGGTGGCGGTAAAGTGGTACGTGTCAAACATGGCCGTCGCGTCACTGCCAACGCCTTAAAACTGCTGCTCTCAGACCCAAACCCAGCCTGTCATTTGATTATTGAAGCGGCCAACTTGCGCCCTGGCGACAGTCTCCGCACACTGTTTGAGAAATCGACGACCACTGCAGCTGTGGCGTGCTACGCTGATAGCGCCCGCGACCTCGAAGCTCTGATCAATCGCAAGTTGGCAGAAAGCCAGCAGACCATCACCATGGATGGCCGAGAGCTGCTGGTTGCCAGGTTGGGTGCTGATAGAGCCCTATCGGTTGGTGAACTGGATAAGCTGACGCTGTACACCAGCGGACAGCGTCAAATCACCGCCGACGATGTGGAAGCCATTGTCGGCGATGCTTCCGAGATGGCACTGGACAAAATTGTTTATGCAGCAGCACTCGGTCAGGCTAAAACAGCCGTTGGCGAATGCGCACGCGCTTTGTCAGCTGGCGACAACGTGCATGCCATCCTAGCCGCGGCGCAGCGCCATTTTCACCGTCTGCAAACCGCACGTGCCCATCTTGATAGCGGTAAAAACGAAGCCGATGCCTTAAAGCGTCTCAAGCCGCCGCTGCATTTCAAGCAAAAATCAGCCTTCGTCTCGCAACTTTATGCCTGGCGCCACGATGCTCTTCTTGACGCGATCGACACAATCGTTCAAGCGTCAAGAGCGACCCGCTCAAACAGCGCGCTGGATGCGGTTTTGGTTGAACGATTGCTTATTCGCGTTGCGCAACTTGCACAGCGAAGCAAACGTGCTGCAATTCGTCCTGGCTAACACGCAGCAGCGCACCTTGCCGACGGGCCTGGGACCCCTATAGTGCGCCCCGATCAACAAAAGGGGACCCACTGATGTCAGATGCACGCACCGACGTTGTTGCCATTGGAAACGCGATTGTCGATATTATCGCCCGTTGTGACGACACCTTCTTGACCCGCAATGACATCGCAAAAGGCCACATGCACTTGGTGGATGCAGATCGTATTGCGGCACTTTATCAAGATGTCGGCCAAGCCATTGAGATTTCTGGTGGCTCGGCAGCAAACACCGTCGCAGGGTTATCGTCATTTGGCGGTTCGGCTGCTTTTATTGGCAAAGTCGCCAATGACGAATTTGGAAAGATTTTCGCCCACGACATTCGCGCTGCCGCAGTCCAATTTGATAGCAAACCAGTGGCAGGAGCAGCACCAACGTCTCGCTCACTCATCGCCGTCACACCAGACGGCGAGCGGACCATGAATACATTTCTCGGCATCAGCACAGATCTTGATGACGGTGAAATCGACCCTGATGTCATCGGCTCAGCAACGATCACCTATCTGGAAGGTTATTTGTTCGACCAACCAGAAGCGAAAGCCGCCTTCCGACAAGCTGCCGACATCGCCAAAAAGAAAGGCAGACAGGTTGCACTGACACTTTCAGACTCTTTCTGCGTGGATCGTCACCGTGATGAATTCCGCACCCTGGTCAAAGACGGCATCGACATTCTGTTTGCCAACGAAAGCGAAATCACAGCGCTTTATCAAACCTCCTCTTTTGACGATGCCGCATCGCAAGCAGGCCAAGAGGTTTCCATTGCCGCCATCACCCGCGGTGTTCAGGGCTCCGTCATCTACAATGACCAAAAGCCCCATTCCATTGCATCTCAGCCGGTGGCTCAAGTGGTCGATACGACTGGAGCTGGAGACCTTTATGCGGCAGGGGTTCTATTTGGAATTGCGCGTGGGTATGAGCCTGCCAGATATGGATCGTTGGGTAGCCTTGCTGCAGCTGAAATCATATCGCATATCGGCGCCCGCCCCGAGGCTTCACTGGCTACTTTAGCGCAAAAAACAGGCCTTTTGGGATAATTGTCGGGTTTAATGTTGTAATGCCATTTGCGTTTTAATTCCTGATTAAATTGAATTGGCATATATCCTCTAATTCAGAATTGAAGGCGTGGAGAATTGCAATAGGGCCACATAATGGCGCCCGAAATATATATTTCGGGCAATTGCGATTATTTATCCTGGAAATTTGCTTCAGCCTTTTCCACACTGAATAAAACGAATCGCGCTTAAGAGGACCTGCCATGCCCACCAAACACTCCCGTCGTGGAAGACCCAAAGGTAGTGGATTGGACGATACAAGGCATCTGGCAACAATCTCAGAGATGATCGCGGCTAATCCGGACCTCAAACCAACGACGGCCATCCGCTCGCTTGGCATTTCAGATCCGTCGACCATCCGCCGATTGCGCGACAAGTACCGCAAATTTAAGCAGACTCCACAGACCACCTCAGCAAAGTTTGACCAGCAACCCAGTCAATCCGTGCAATCAGAACGCCGTGTACCAACCCCTGCACCGGTATCTGAGACGCCACGACCGGTGGTTCATGCAACCCGGCAATCGCGCCAGAACAACCCTCAAAATGGCCTCAACGCATTGGAAGCGGCAGCGGAACCAATCTCAGAGCCTGCCAAATGGTTCAATGCCTGGTGCGGCCTCGGCCTACAAACACTGTCGACGACATTGGAGATCAACACGGCGGCCTATACGAACTTGGTCGCACTGCCACCCGTCGCATTTGCGTGGAAACAACAATTTGCGCTGAATGAACTGGCAATCGATTTCTATAAAAAACAAAAGCCCCAACTGGCGTGTGTACACTGAGCACACACCAATACCCCAACACCTTACAAACAAGCCGCCGGAAGAGCGGCTTTTTTTTTGCTCTGTGTTCAACACTTCGAATGGGCAGACGGCAAACACAGCCTATTGGCGTTAAAGTTTGCGAAGTGCAACAGAATGCACTCGATGATCTTCTCTCTTATGCAAGATTAAGCGCGCCC
>JAHZKN010000311.1 GCA_022600335.1 Alphaproteobacteria bacterium | reverse complement strand
TCTGTTCCCTTGCCCTCGGCAAAACTCTTGATGAAGGTTTCACAAACCGTTTTCGATGCCAACGCACCGCCCGCATGACCACCCATGCCATCGGCAAGGACGGCGACCAACGCGGATCCTCCTGAGCCGGATACTGCGGTTTCGTTGGCTGTGTTTGCAGACTTTAACTTCGCGCGCGGGATCGTTGTTACGTCTGAGGCATCATCGGACGCCCCGGCCGTAACCAGAGTTGGCGCCGCATCAGGGCCCGGTGGGGTTGCCACCGTGCCCGTCCACAGCAGGGCCGTGTCTTCTTGATAATTGCGCGCACCTTTGGTTGACCGATGCGCATGATCAAAGCCGTGCATTAGCCCTTGGTTGTCTCACCTAGTGCCGACCAGTCAAACTCCGAGCCACAAAATGGAACAAACACCAACTGGGTTCTCCCCATCATGATGACATCCATTTGGTTCAGTGTGACGGCTCCTGTCGGCTTTTGATTGTTCACCGAAACCACATTGGTTTTAGCAAGATTAGGCACAAACAGGAATGACCGATCCGAGGAATCGTAACGAATGTAGGCCTGCTCTTCCGATGATATGGCCTCATCATCAAAATCGATCGGAATGCGATTGCCAGCGCCTCTGCCAACCGAATTGTTACCTTCGAAAATCGGGCGATAGTTGCCAATACCCGGCCCGCCAACAATCACAACCCAGCCAACCACCGGATCTTGCTCAAAGTCGCCGCGCTCAACTTTAAGCTTTCCGCGCACGAGTTGCGTTCGGGCGGGCTCTTTCTTTGCTTCACTGCTCTTGACGGCACGTGTTGTCGGCAGCTTATGCAATTTGATCTGCTGATCTTCTAGCGGCTTCGACGTTCCGCGCACCGCACGTGCCGCACTTCCTGCACTGGGTGGCGTATCACGCTTGGATTTTTCAGTCGCAGGCGTTGCTGCAGCACGACTTGTATTTGCCGACGCTGTTGGCATCGGTGGCGGTGTCAACGCCGTGTTCTGTTGGTTATCAGCCTCGACCGCATCAGATTGCGCGCCTCTCACGGTTGGCTCTTCGCGGCTTGCTGCAACCAGGGCATCTTTTAGCGAACCGAGGAAACGTGTGGTGCGTTGATCGCTTTGGCGCCCTGCTTGGTGGCCATCCGTCGTTGGATCGTGTGTCATTGCAATCTCCCTTGCGTCATCCATCAAAAATCTGCCATCGCCCTAAGACGAGGCTGTGCTGGGTCACGTCTGAGACGTGATAAACATCATCTTTGCGCGGCCGAGCCGGATCTCATCGCCATCAAAAATCTGGTGTTGCAAGACGCGTTGGCCATTGACAACAACACCGTTGCCGAAGCCGGCAGACAAATCTGTGACCACATACTCTGCGTCTTCCGTGCAATGGATTGTCGCGTGGTAGCGATGCACGGACGCGTCTTGAATGACGATGTCGGTATCAGTTGAGCGCCCGATCTGAACAACGGGACGAGCCAGTTCAAAACGTCGTGCGATGGTTCCAACGCCAGCGGGATCTTTCAACACAACCGCCGCTTTGGTGGGCCACGCTGGCGTGCCTGTGCGCCCGCCCGCATCACCCGCCTGATGATCCTGCGTTGTTAGGCTGTGTGGTGATTGTTTTATGCGATGAGTCGCATCGGACTCCTGTGCGAGACGCCGAAACGCCGCTGCCATAACTGCGATCACCGGAAACGCAACCAACGCGGCAAGGCCAAACATCAACGTTGGCACACGTGCGTAGTGTTCTGCGAGCCACGCAACGGTTGTGTTCCAGGCGTGCATCGCCACCACAGTTGTAGCTGCTGCAAAATCTTGTAGTTGCGCAATTTTTTCAAGAGGTACGGACCACTTGGGCGTACCAGGCATTCCACCCAACGCAGCAATTGACAGAACAGCCAGCAACAGCAAAGCAGCTAGTGCAGTCAATGATTTGATTGACGTCGGCGCTGCGCCCATGAGTGAGAATCCCCGCGGTTCAAAACCAACAGTGAAAGCGGTGTGGGGCAGCAACATGGCAATGTTGTGTGGATTAAATGTTTTGTACTCAATTTTGGTACTGCCCTAGTCACCGCCACATTCTTGGCGCATAACCGCGGGTGCAAGGGATTCGATTGTAGCCAGAATGCGGTGCATGCTAGGCATCCGTAACGGATAATCGTACGGGGACCATGACCGACCTAATCTCGCTTCAAAGCGGCACAGAATTGGTTGGCGATTATCGCATCAACCGCGTTCTCGGTGCCGGCGGCTTCGGGATTACTTACCTTGCCGAAGAAATTGCACTCGACCGCAGGGTGACAATTAAAGAATACTTCCCTTCTGATTTTGCCGCGCGCAGCGACGGAGCAGATGCGGTTCCAAAATCCCAAGACTGCTCAGGAGATTATCGTTGGGGGCTTGATCGCTTCATTGAAGAGGCGCAGACACTCGCCCGCTTCGATCATCCGAACATTGTGCGCGTGTATCGTTATTTCCGCGCCAACAACACCGGCTACATGGTGTTAAACTTCGAAGAAGGCCAAAGCCTGAAGTCGTGGCTCAAAGGCTTGAAGCGCGCACCCCGACAAAAAGAACTTGATGCGATTGTTCCAGATCTTCTCGATGCGCTGGAGTTGATTCACAGCGCAGATTTTCTGCATCGCGACATCGCACCCGACAACATTATCATCCGCAAAGACGGTCAACCGGTGCTGATCGATTTTGGCTCGGCGCGCGGAGAAATTGCCTCCCATTCCAAAACCGTGTCGGCGTTGGTGAAGCCTGGCTACAGCCCCTATGAGCAATACGCTGAAACGAGCCGCCAGCAAGGCCCATGGACGGACATCTATGCTCTTGCGGCTACGCTTTATCATGCTGTCACCGGCAAGAGGCCGCCAGATTCCCCTTCACGCATGGTCAACGATGAAATTATTCCTGCGTGTGAGGCTGCAATTGGCGGCTACCGCAAAGGGTTTCTCGCTGCTATCGACAGCGCGCTCAAGCTAAAGATTGATGCGCGACCAAAGTCTGTTGCAGTGTGGCGACGCGCGTTGATGGCACCGGATCCGCAGCGCAAACGCGGGGGCTGGCGCTCGAAGACACAAACCCCAGCGCGTCCCAAAGCGGCCAAACCAAAAGCCGCCGCTGAAAGAGCCGCACCCGCAGCACCCGGGCAAACACCTGCAGCTCAACACGCTGCACCGGGTGGCGCGGATCCCAAAGGGCAGGACGCAAAGGCTGCACGTGCGGGCCAACGCGCTGGCGGCCTCATTGATTTTCTCGACGGTTTGAAATCGCGACCCGTTGCACATCAAAACAAAAAGGCGGCAGCGGCCAAGTCAGAAAAACCAGCAGCACCGAAGGCCGAGCGAGCACGTGCAGCAAGCGCAACAGATATGCGCAAGGACTCCAAGTCCGGCCGCCTTGCAACGTTGTGGAAACGCCTTAAGACGTCGCCTAATCCCATCCAAGTGAAGGCCAAGCCACAAGTTGCAGAAGCCCGGCCGGTGCCAACTCCAAAGGCCCCACGACCACGTCGCATCGCGCGTCGCAAACGGCAAAGTTTCCGACCGGTGATGTTAAAATTGCTGATCGGCGTTGGTGCCGCCAGTGCGGCTGTCGCGCTGCAGGACCGGTTTCCCTGGCCGAATGCATCGGCAACCAGCCCTCTGACAACTGCAAGCATTAAGACAGCGAAGCCGCAGCAGCAAAAACAACCCCGTCCTGAGCGCACATTCTCCGGACACACCGGTACAATCCACGCCGCTGCTTATGCAGACGAGGGACGCCTGCTGGTCACCATTGGTGAGGATGGCACGTTGAAAACGTGGGATGCAGCAACCGGCGCACCGCAACGCACGGTCGTCCTCACCGACGGTGCCGTGTTATCCATGGCGGCACGCGGCACCACGGCGGTAACGGGTCACCAAAGTGGCACGATCGCGCTGTGGAACCTGACAACAGGAAACAAACTTGCGACCTTCAAACGTAACGATGCAGAAGTTTGGTCTGTTGCGTTTGCAGACAGTGACACCCGGATCGCTGCCGCAAGCCATGATTGGAAGATCGCTCTGTGGGATGTTGAAAGCCCGGATCAACCCGTGCACGTTTTTGAAGGTCACAAGAACTCGGCTCAAGTGGTCAGCGCTGCATCAACTGCGCGCAGCACGGTGATTGCCACGGGCAGCGCAGATAAGACGGTCAAACTGTGGGACACGAAGAACCTGAGGCTGGTGCGGACCTATCGCGGTCACCGGGATTTCATAAATCGCGTTGTCTTTTCGCCAGACGGGCGCACACTGGCAACCGCCAGCATAGACGGCAACATCCGTGTCTGGTCAACGCGGTCGCGCCGCCTCTACAGATCGTACAAGGCACATTCCGGAGCAGTCAGCGGGCTTTCATTTGCCGCCGATGGCAGGACGCTGATTTCAGCGGGGGAAGATGGTCAGGTGCGAATTTGGGATATCAAACGACGCAACGCTCAACGCACACTGACAACTAAAGCTGACAAGGTGAAATCTTTAGCGTATTGGCCCACCAATAAGCGATTGGCGGTTGGTGACACCTCTGGTCGTGTACACGTGTGGTCACTTGCACAAGACGCAAAAATTTCCGCCAAGTAACTTTACGTATCTACACGATTTCCCGCCAAAGCATCGCTCGTCAGCGACAATCTCCGGCAGAGCACGGCTAGCCATGACGGCGTGCATTTTCGTACTTCTGAATATGCCCGGCGAGATCTATGTACTCTGCACAATTGGTGCCACAACGCGTTGCAATCTGGTTGAGCTCAGCTTTTGCGCGCGGCACATCGTTTTGCGTCAAATGGGCTTCGCCAAGATAGGCGCGGGCAACATTGTAGTTTGGATCAAGTGCCAAGGCGTCGGTGTAATAGCCGAAAGCAGATTCAATGTTGCCAGACTTGCGCAATGAAAACCCAATGTAGGTGAGAACGCGCGGGTCCTTCTGGTCTGCCAACAACAAAAACTTGAGTGCTTCTTTGTAGGACCCAGACCGCGCGAGCCAATAGCCGGCATAGAATAACTCAGTCGACGGTTTCGCCGCGACCGGGTGTCCAATACAGGCAAGCCAAGCAGAGCGATCCGAGAGCACGCCATCACAACGCGCGCTTGCGGGTCCCGTATCCTTGGCCAACGTTACCGGCCCCGCAGATGCAGGTGCTGCGATCTGACTCACGCCAACTCCGATGAGGCACGTGAATGCTAAGACCTGGCTGCCTTTCGGAAACACAGTATATTTTGAGTTCGTCATTTTTCTTTCGCGCTCCGGAGTTGTTGTTCAGCGGTCACTTGGCCAAGGCACCTGACAGTGCCGCGCGCCAGATACAAGAACGTAGGCTCTTTATCACATTTTGCGACGTCTGCGACCCGTGACATCTGGGCCCTCAACGCCGCACACTGAAGTTGGACGCCGCGATCGCGCGGTTCTATGGTAGGCACACTCTCTACGATGGGCCAAGTGTTTGAGAGCACGGCCAAGGCGTGGCCACTTTTTTTAAGCCAAATAGGTGCGCGGCAGCACCGTGTAGAGGGTTACAAAAGGCAGGTGCTGGCGCATGAACCTGGATCACCAACCGGGTGCGTCTCGGTGGCACGACGAAGGGGAGGGGTATGGTCTTCTGGCGCAAGAAGAACGACGGCTTTGAATGGCAGAAGTACGTCC
>JAHZKN010000310.1 GCA_022600335.1 Alphaproteobacteria bacterium | reverse complement strand
TCAATGCATTGGTTTCAGCCGGCATGGTTTCCAAGGCAGAAGTTGCTCGCCGCGCAGCCCGCCGCCACTAAGCAAGATATTCTCCCACCCCCTCCAAGGGACCCAAAGACCCGGTTGCCAGATGTGGCTGCCGGGTTTTTTTGACGGTGATGGTGTGGCTTTGAACCGATAGGCGGGTGCGGCGACCTATGACAAAATGGACAACCGCGCCGGGTTTGTTCTTTTGGAGTTATAAAATGCGTGTTTGCCGTTGTTCTACAATCGGACTCTTTTCACTGATGTTGACGATAGGTTTTGGCGGCGTATCCGCCGCTCAGGCGGGAGCCTATGGCTACGACTGTGCGCATGGGCCTGATACCTATCGTGTGCGCGGCGTGGAAGAGTGGGATGAACTCAATATCCGCTCTGGGCCAAGCGCGCGGCGGCGCATTGTCGGGTCTATTCCAGCGACGGGAAGCGGTGTCCACTGTTTGGGGCCCTGCAAGGGTAAGTGGTGCCGTGTCAGTTGGCGTGGCATCGTCGGCTGGACCAATATGAAATTTCTCGGCGAGTAGATCCGGCGCTGGAGCGAAGGTTCCTAACGAACCCCCGTTTTATCCATCGTCGCCAAAATACTTTTCACGCAACGTGCGCCATGTCGTCGAGCCCATGACGGCTAAGAGGGCTTGGTTGATAGCTTCGCGATTGGGCGACTTGGGTGGCAGCACAATGCCGTAGTCTTGCGCTTCAAAAACATTCGGTAGAATGTTGAGGCGACCTTGATAGGATTGCAGAACTTGATATTTCAGAATGGGCTCGTCATGCACGAACGCGTCAATGGTGCCGGCGTCCAGTGCTTTCAGGCCGGTTGCCACATCGTCCATTGCGATAGTGCGAATATGACGGCTGTCAAAAAACTCATTTGATGAAGCTTTGTTGACAACACCGACGCGGGCCCTGGGTAGATCTTTGACACCGGCGACAGGCCCTGAAATTTGCTTGACCGTCAATGAGCTTGCCAACTGCGCAGTAAACACTGCTGTTAAAATCAATGCAGCGAACATCCAGATGACCGCAATGGTGCGTCCGATCAATGTGACCGGCGCTTTGTCCCCATAGCCAACGGTCGTCATGGTGACGGCAGCCCACCAGAACCCATCGCCAATACCTTGTGCTGGTTCGCGTTCAAATTGATCCCAATTTTGTTTGCGCTCGACAAACCACATGATCGCACCGGTGATCAGCAATAGCGCGAAGAGTGCGCCAACGGTGGTAAGAAACGCCGGCGAGACGAGGGCGCGCAGAACATCAAGGAGCCCAGAACTGTTGCGGTTGGAGACAACGATGGCCAAGCCAGATTTGTAAAACGGATGACTGAAATCAACGCTTTTTTCGCGCGCTCCGGTGATGGACGTTGCTGCAACGCCGGCGTCAATCTTGCCATCTTTCGCAGCCGCGATGATGTCCGCTGTGCTCTCAAAGGATTGAAAGGCAAAGTCACGGCCTATTTTTTGGGCGACCGCCTGCCATAACTCAATACTGAGTCCCGTCCACGCACCGGTGTCATCTTGCATCGCGAAGGGTGGTGCTGGTTTGGTGCCAACAACAAGGAGTTTGGCATTTGCAGCCGTCGTGGCAGCTTGATCCGTGGCAGTCTGGTCTTGGGAGTCCTGGGCTCTTGCCGGATTCGCGTGCAAGCTGGAGCCGAAAAGAACACCGATGAGGATTACGAATATTGCTTTGAGACACATGACAGGGCTCGCCTTTAAGGATTGCAGTTTGTGCGGCGTTCGATCTTTAAGGAGGTGAGTACATGTGCACGGCGACCTAAGCCCCGCTTGGTCCGCATTGCCCGCGGTGACGGAGGAGATGATCGGCTAAGACAAGGGCCATCATAGCTTCGCCGACCGGGACAGCACGAATGCCGACACACGGATCATGACGCCCTTTGGTTTGAATGTCGGTGTTGTTGCCGGTTTTATCAATTGTATCACGTGGCGTAAGAATGGAGGATGTGGGTTTCACAGCAAAGCGCGCGACAACGGGCTGGCCGGTGGAAATGCCACCGAGGATGCCGCCTGCATGATTGGACTGATACACCGCTTCGCCCTTTTTGCCGGCACGGATTTGGTCGGCATTTTCTTCACCCGTCAGTTCCGCTGTCGCCATGCCGGTGCCGATCTCAACGCCTTTAACAGCATTGATGCTCATCATAGCTGAAGCGATATCCTGATCGAGCTTGCCATAGACCGGCGCGCCGAGCCCAGCTGGAACGCCGTCCGCAACAACTTCGATGATGGCACCGATTGAGGATCCGGCTTTGCGAATTTTGTCGAGATCGTCTTGCCACAGTTTGGCGGTCGCCTTGTCAGGACAAAACAACGGATTGTTGTCGACTTCTTTCCAGTCCCAATTGTCGCGATTGATTTTGCGGCTGCCGACTTGCACGAGAGCACCGCGAATGGTGACGCCGGCTAGCACCTTGCGGGCTATTGCTCCGGCAGCAACGCGCATCGCCGTTTCGCGCGCAGACGACCGGCCGCCGCCGCGGTAGTCACGGATACCGTACTTTTGCCAATAGGTTATATCGGCATGGCCGGGGCGAAATTTATCTGCAATGTCACCATAATCTTTCGAGCGCTGATCGACGTTGCGGATCACAAGTGAAATGGGTGTGCCGGTTGTCACCTGCTCGCCGGCGTCGTTGGCAAACACACCGGAGAGAATTTCGACCGTATCGGGTTCTTTGCGCTGGGTTGTAAATCGCGATTGGCCTGGACGGCGTTTATCGAGGAATTTCTGAATCTCATCCGCCGTAATCGCAATGCCTGGCGGGCAGCCATCGATGACGCAGCCGATCGCTTCACCGTGACTTTCGCCCCAGGTGGTCAGTCGAAACAAGTGGCCGAAGGTGTTGTGTGACATGAAGGCCTGCGAATCGTTGCCAGATTGAAGGTTTCAGGTCGCGCACCAAGATTGGACGCCACGTGTCAGCCCCAACCGGTGTTGGTGCAACTTTGTGCTGCCCGAAAACCTCACTCCCCCTCTTAAGTGGCGTCTATCCTCGCTGCAAGTCGCAATTGGACCGGATATCGGTTTGGCAGGCACCGCGACGCAGCGTAGAACTAAAGGTATGTGCAGCGTATCTGCACCCGATCGGAAGGGAGGCCTATGCACTTTTGGGGCAGAGGCGTACGTGCCGAACAGGGCGCGAAAGATGTGAAATTTGGCCGCGATGCCGCATTGAGCGGGGTCGTTGCTATGTGTTGTGCGTAACAAACGGGACGTTCCGGGTTGTTTGAGCAACAGCCTTCGAGCATCCCGTCATTTGCGTTTGAAGAGCCGGGGGCCGCTTCCCCGGCTCTTCTTTTTTGAGGCTAGCCCCATCTTTTTGCCCAGACGGCCTCGGCGAGTAACTGTGGTTTTGGCCGCTGCTTGACGCGACACGGCACACATGGCTGATTTAGGGTTCGCGCTCACCTGCTGTGTCTTGTGGTGAGCCCGTTGGGTGATGTGAATTAGCGGTGAGTGTGGACCGGTGCGTGGATGGGGTGTCAGTTTCAGGCGTGTGTGGTTCACGCCATTGGCGTTGGGTCTGGCGTTGCTCGTTGGTCAGGTGACCTCGGTACGCGCTGATGAGGCATCTGCTGTCCAGCCGGTGACGGGTTCCGTCAAACAAGATGCTGTTGTCGCCCCGGTGCGTCGTGTGTTTCCAAAGACGCCGAGCGATCGCGAACTCAGCCGATTGGCCAAAACCAAAGATGTGCGCGTCAAAGACGCAAGCGCCAGCGCGGCGAAAAAATCCAAAAAAAGATGACCACTGTGCACGGCTCGGTGCGCTCGGAGGTGACAGCAGCGGGCAGGCTAAGCTAAGAGCAATGAGCAATTCTGCTCTGCTCACGCTGGAAGACGAGTCCCCCATGTCTGAAACCGAAACCAAGCCCGGCCTCAAGGCTGCAATCATTCCTGTCACTCCCTTTCAGCAGAACTGCTCGTTGATTTGGGAGGAGTCCTCCAAGGTTGGTGCTGTTGTGGATCCCGGTGGAGACTTGGATGCCATTCAATCGGCGATCAATGAAGTCGGTATGACGCCCGAGAAAATCATTCTGACGCACGGTCACATTGATCATGCGGGCGGTGCAGATGAATTGCGGGACAAACTGGGTGTGCCGCTAGAAGGCCCCCACGTCGCCGATAAATTTTTGCTCGATAACTTGGAAAAGCAGGGACAAGAGTACGGTATCGCGGCCCGTGACGTGTCACCGGACCGGTGGTTCGAAGAGGGCGAGACGGCAACCGTTGCCGGACATGACTTTTCAGTTCTGCATTGCCCCGGCCACTCGCCCGGTTCCGTGGTGTTCGTCAATCATACGCAGAAGTTCATGCTGATGGGCGACGTGTTGTTTCAATGCTCCATTGGGCGCACGGACTTTCCCTATGGAGATCACGAAGCACTGATTTCGGCGATTAAAACCAAACTGCTGCCGCTGGGCGATGACTTTGCATTTATTTGCGGGCACGGTCCAACCAGCACGCTCGGCCAAGAGCGGCAAACCAATCCGTTTTTGGTGTGATGGTGTGGGGTTGCGCAATTCGAATGACGCACTAACGCACGCTTTGCGGCAAAAAGCGGACCCGTTGTCGAGAAAATACCAAGCACGGGTTGGGGCAGGAAGAGACGAACAAACACCAAGGCCGTAACGCTACTATTGATCTGATGACTAAAACAATCGCCCCTTGGCCCAAATTTCCGTTGCTTGGACAATGTTGTTGCTCGCTAAGTCCTTCCTGCCTATCAAGAAATGTCTGCGGGCGTAGCTCATTGGCAGAGCGGAGGCTGTCCAAGCTTCAGGAACAGGTTCGATCCCCTGTCTCCCGCTCCAATTTTAGCAAACCCTCGAACCCAGCGTTTCATTCGACCGACACTGTATTTTTGTAGGTTGCATTTGCGGATGCCGTATGTGCTGGCATGGATGAGGACGCGTAGTTGTTGCGGAAGTCTAAACTAGAGCTTCTGCCACACCCAACGGTTCAGCTTAAAAAAAACCATCGTTGACAGTTTATGAACGAGAGCTTCGACCTGACACACACGTGCCAAGTCACTAATTTTTTATGCCTTCGCGATACCCTTTCTTGGGGCATATAGAATTGGGGAAGCCATGTTTAATGGCTCTATTATTTACCTCAGGGCGACACAGGTCGCGATTGTGAAGTGTGAAGGCGCCCGCGCGGAAGCCCTTCCAACCGCTTGGGCCAAGTTGCAGGAGTGGCTTGACCACGCCGGGCACCGGGCAGCGAACCGACGGGGCTACGAACTTGACTATGACCATTGCCAAAAGACGCCTGACAGCAATCGCAGATATGCTGTTGCTGTTGAAGTGCCGCCTACGAGGCAGCCCTGTGACACAGACCTGATAGTCAAAGAGTACTTTGACGGCGGCGCGTACAAAGTGTGCCGTAGCAGCGGGTCATACGCGCAGATGGCAGACAAAGCTGCGCAGTTCCATGCTGTGTGGAATGGACAGAACCTATTGGTGTTAGATCATCATCGACCGGTTCTGACGCTCTATCACTCGCTTCCCAGAGT
>JAHZKN010000031.1 GCA_022600335.1 Alphaproteobacteria bacterium | reverse complement strand
CTCAACAATCTGATCATAAGCTGCATTAAATGCTGCAACTTTCACCGTCGCAGCCTTAATCACGGCAGCTGGTGCTCCGGCTGCTGTCAAACGATCCGGATGATTATCAGATACCAATTTTCGGTAACGGACCTTGATGGCGCGATCCGTTGCATCCGGCGCTATATCAAGAACGGCGTACGGACTTTCCGGATCATGCACAAACGTTGCGCGGATGGCACGAAACTCATGTTCGTCATAGCCAAAGCGACTGGCCACCACATGCAGGAATGAATCTTCTGCTGGATGCAGGATCCCGTCCGAACAGGCAACATAGAACAAGCACTCGAAGACGCGCCGCTTCGTGTCTGGATCACTCTCCAACATGGTGGCAATGCGATCAGCATAGGCTTCGAAGCCGGCTGTGTCGCGTTCGGCTTGCGCATAAAGGCGGCGCACATTGTCAAGTTCGTCAGCCGAAACATCTAAGAATTTCTCAAACGTTTCTGCTTCTGCAGCCAGCGCAACACCATCGGCCTTGGCCATTTTCGCAGCCAACGCAACAAAAGCGCTGGTGAAATGGGCACACTGATGCGGATTTCCCCAGCAGCGTCGGCGTCCAAAACTCCAATCGGTGAGACCCAGGCGGTTGGCGAGCCGCCACAGCCAGCCCGGCTCAGTTTTGGCTCCAGGATGTGCGTCCGCTTCAAGCATTGCCTATCCATTGCCTCGCGAGAGTGTTGCTAACAATTCGCTTCCAACTGGCAGCCATGAGGTCATTGGCGTGCACCCATGTCGCGTGTTCAATTGTTGCCGTGCAAAAATTTGCCTGTTGCACACAGCTAATTCCATAGCAGATTCAGGTGTTGCAGCGCGATACCGTGCAATAGACGTTTTGCAATCGAGAAAACCAGATATGCTTACGGCCTGAAACACATCCGTGTTGTGCGCGTCCAGATGGAGGGACGTTTTAGTCACACGGTTTGGGTTTCGAAGTGCGGGGTATGTCATGCGGGTCTTTCTGGTCACAATTGCTTTTGCAGCTGCCGTCGGCGTGCTAACGGCCTAGGCAGAAGTAGGGCGTCACATTTTTTCCAAGGCCGGTTCTCAAGAGCCGTTTGCCCATTCAACCGCCTTGTCGCGTCTGCCAGCCTCCGACAGCTCAGCCTGCCCTCACATCAACACAAAAAAAGAGGCAATTGCGCGCCGACAGAGATGTCGGCCGACGGTACATGGCCTATGAGCCGGTCCGCCAAGCACCTGAAGTGGCCCAATAAATATCACCAAAATCAGTGTTGTTCGAATTTGGCAACAATCTGATCTTTGACGTAATGGTAAATTCGGCGCAAGAATAGCCTGAGTAGGGACAGACAACCCGCTTTGCCGGCGACCGCACAACCCCAAGCCCGTGACAGCAACACGGCTTGTAATGCGTAAGGGGAAGTTTCGAATGAAATCGATCGCAGTCCTGACTGCTGTCTTTCTTATGACGGCAGTCGCACCACAATCCGTTTGTGCACAATCGGCCGACGATGCTGTTGGCACGTGGCGACATCCTGAAAACGGCAGCCACATCCGCTTGTACAAATGTGGCTCAAACCTTTGTGGATCGATTGCCAAGGTCACGGACGGTCAAAAAGTTGATTTCAAAAATCCAAACAAGTCCAAACGGCGGCGCGCGATTATTGGCCTGCGGATTCTAACAGCACGTAAAACCGGTGCCAAGAAATGGTCCGGATCACTTTACAACCGCAAAGATGGCAAGACCTATTCCGGCACCGTAATAGTCGTAAGCCGAAATGCCCTGTCTCTTTCAGGGTGTGCCTATGGTGTCTTCTGTAAGTCTGCTGTTTGGTCCCGCATTCGCTAACCCGTGCATAGCGCGCGCAGTTTGCCTACATGCACAGGGGAAGAAACGAAAAGAGGTAACAAACTAATTCAGATCGCAAAAGCGCACTCAGGGAGGACTCTCAATCATGAAAATTTGTAAACTTGCGACCGTGACAGCGTGTGGTTTGGCACTTGGTCTTTTCACAACCACAGCCGCCTATGCGGGGCCACAGGGAAATTGGAAGCGCTCCAACGGAGCCATCATTAAGGTCTTCAACTGCGGTGGTGGACTTGGTATGAAGGTCATCAAATCGCCGTCACCAAAGAAAGTTGGTAAGACCATCATGTGTGGCGCAAAGAAAACCGGCCCCAACAAATGGAAGGGATCTCTGCTCAACTTGGATGATGGCCAAAGATACTCAGGATACGTCAAGCACAATGGTGGAAGCTTAACGCTGTCAGGGTGCGTGCTCGGTGGCCTAGTGTGCAAGAACGACACCTGGCGTCGCTAGACTGTAGCAGGACTCAAGTTTGAAATTGCTAGAAGATTAACTAGCATCCAAGCTCACTTGGACACATCTTCTCACTCGGCTCGCTCGCAAAAAAATACGCAGGTGGGCCGCTTGTTTTTTTGATCAACTAAGAACCATCACGGTCCCAATATACGCAGCGGGAACAGCACGGGCATGGTTCCATATCCCTTTGCCATGCTCTAAAACCCAACCCCATGAGCCCCGAACCACGCACGCAGGCCAACCAATGGAAATTTTGGATTGACCGCGGCGGCACATTTACCGATCTCGTCGCTTGCGCGCCCGATGGCACACGTCAGGCGCTCAAACTCCTATCCGAGAACCCCGAAGCCTACGACGACGCAGCCATCGAAGGCATCCGCCGCGTGTTGGGGGTTGCACCCGGCATGGCATTGCCGGCAGCGCGTATTGCATCTGTGAAAATGGGCACTACCGTTGCAACCAATGCGCTTCTTGAACGCAAAGGATCGCCAGTCCTTTTGGTCATCACCAAGGGGCTCGCCGATCAATTGGAAATCGGAACCCAAGCGCGCCCAGATATCTTCGCCAAGCATATCATCAAGCCGACGCCGCTCTATGCAAGCGTGTGTTCCGCCGACGAGCGCGTGCGTGCCGATGGCACCGTTGAGGTTCCGCTCAATCTTGCAACGCTCGAGAATGACCTTACCGCTGCTCGATCGGAGGGGCTATCCGCCGTCGCCTTCGTATTTATGCATGCCTATGCCTATCCCAACCACGAACGCCAGGCCGTGCAGCTAGCCGAAAGACTAGGCTTTGAACAGATTTCTGCCAGCCATGATGTGTCATCGTTGATCAAGATCGTCGGGCGTGG
>JAHZKN010000030.1 GCA_022600335.1 Alphaproteobacteria bacterium | reverse complement strand
GCTATGTTGGCCGCGCTTGCAGCCACCAGTTTTTTGACCGGGGTTGTCATCCTAGTGGTCAGCAGAGGAAGGCACTTAGCTTGGCCGGTTTTCCTGACAAGTGCCGGTCTCACCGCATTACCGCTGCTCTAAGCAAGTTTTTGTGAAATTTCTTGGATGGCGGCGGTGAGTTTCGGGTCAGCTCTTGCAAGGTCAAGGGCACCCAGGTCGTGACCAAAGCGCCGCCACTTTTTATGTCGGAGACCGAAGTGGGTTGTGCCAAGCAGCCAGGTATCCGCGTCGTTGCCAACGCCGTCACCCCACATCTGGCGCACGCGGTTTTCTTCAGCATTGACGCGATCTATAAGGCGGAGAATTTTCTCCACGTTTGCGTCTCGATCTGGCTGGCGAACAAGAAGCCAGACAAGCCCCAGAAGATAGAAAGCAGTTTCGTCTTCATAGTCAGGTAACTTCGGCACCAGCCAGGCGAGAAACGAAATCGCCTGGCCTTGAAAGACGGTTTCATCACCATCGATGTGTGCGACGCTGTCCAACAACTGGGCAAGAGTTTGGTTCTCACCTGCAAAGTACTCATGGTTGGCTGGATCGGCGTAGGCCTCCAGCAGCGCCGTGCAACAAAAGGCCCGCATCAGATGAAAGTCGTGTTCTGAGCGCGGTTTTTGTCCCGTACGGTTGTCGCCAAACTCCGACCAACGAAAGAGAGCCAACACCTCGTGAGGTTCCCACGCCATGCGGCCCTCAGTCGGCACGCGGTCACGTATTTTTGTGAGGGCCGCGAAATGTTTGGCAAAGTCCATGCCATAATCGGCGTCGGCGATTTCGCGCAGCATGTCGTCGGTGATTTTATCACACAGCGCGTGCATGAGGTGCGTGTGGCCGTTTGAAAGCGCGCTGAGATCGTTGTCGCGTGTGCTGTCGCTCAAAGTCTTGTCCTCAGTGCGTTGCGCGCATGCGCCGGCAGTGGCGAGACCGCATATCTGACAGAGCAATTACGGCGAATAGGCAATCATGCGACCGGCGGTGATGATCGCCATCCACAACATGATTGAGAAAAGTGCGAGCCTCTTTGCCGATTTAGGAGGGTTCGTTTGGCGGTCCCATTCTGCTAGATGCGGGAAGACCTGCCTTTGAAACCAGAAAACGCTTAGTCCAGTGATGGCAAGAAGAGTGCTCTTGATTTGAAAGGCTAGGTTTTGTCCAAACGTTACGGCATCTGACAAAAAAAGTAGAATTCCGCTTGTCAGGTTGATCAGAAAACCAAGCCAAACCCACGGCAGGATGTGGTGTGCCAAGCTGACTAAAGACAACTCCCGATGTACGCCAAATAGCCTGAGGTCAAACACAAACATGCCGCCAAATACAAGGCCAAGCCCAAACATGTGGAATGTTTCAAGTATGGGGTAAGCCCACGGAGATGTGCGCACAAACTCTGCGATAGGAAGTGCTGCTAACGCTTTGAGGACCGCGACGCCATCCATGGTTGTTACCTGGGTGAGCTGCGCATGGTGACGGTTTTGCCGCCGACAAAGCTAATTGAGCGCATACCCAGTGCGCCACCACCGCTGCGCGCCCGCCAACCACTGACTCGTACCTTTTTGCCAACCGTGAGCAGGCTTTTTGTCAAACCCCTAGCACGGGCTTTTAATATGCTTTCCGTTTCAACCCGCCAGCTGCCGCTGCTGGTTTGGACGGAGAAAAAGATGTGCGGGTTCACGTAGCTCACCGAGCTGATGGTGCCGGCGATGGTGATTGGCTTTTTGGGATTGTACTTGGTGACATAACTGTGGTGCGCTTGCACAAGTGGTGGAGCCAGAAGTGTGCCCATTGAGATGAGCAGCGCCGCAAGCACGGCAAAAATACGCGAAACCATAATGAAAAGACCTCGAACCTAAATCAGCTCAAAAATCTCTACATTGCAGTTTGCGCAAGGGAAACGGGTTGGGCTCGACAAGGCCGAATTTGGCAAAAAGAATGCCTCAGGTGTGATGCGCTTACATCAATTTAGCCATGGCAACGGCAGTGTCGGCCATGCGGTTTGAGAAGCCCCATTCGTTGTCATACCAGGACAAGACGCGCGCTAAGTTGCCGTCCATGACCCGGGTTTGCGACAGATGGAAGACACTGGAGCGGGAGTCATGATTAAAGTCAGACGACACATTCGGCTGCTCAGTGACACCAAGGACACCGTTGAGCGGGCCGCTGGCAGCGGCTTGCATGGCGGCGTTGATCTCTTCTGCTGTGGTTTCGCGCTTTGGCACAAATTTAAAGTCAACCACCGAGACATTCGGTGTTGGGACGCGTATGGCGACGCCATCGAGGCGGCCATCGAGTTCTGGCAAAACCAAGCCGACAGCTTTGGCGGCTCCAGTTGATGTTGGGATCATCGACAGACCGGCAGCGCGTGCGCGATACAAGTCCGAATGCATGGTGTCGAGTGTGGGTTGATCGCCGGTGAAGGCATGGATCGTTGTCATGCAGCCTTTGTCGATACCAATCAGATCGTTCAGCACCTTGGCAACCGGTGCAAGGCAGTTTGTCGTGCACGAGGCATTAGAGACGACTTGGTGGTCGCTTGTCAGTTTGTCATGATTGACACCGTAGACGACAGTGAGGTCGGCACCAGAGGCTGGTGCGGACACTAAGACACGTTTGGCACCGGCTTCAAGATGTGCCGCGGCTTTGTCCCGAGCGGTGAAAATGCCGGTGCATTCCAGGGCAATATCAACGCCAAGGTCTTTGTGTGGCAGCTCGGCTGGATCTCGGATCGCGGTGACGCGGATGGGACCATTGCCAACATCAATGCTGTCGCCGTCGACAGTAACGGTGCCGGGATAGCGACCGTGCACGGAATCAAAGCGCAGCAGATGAGCATTGGTTTCAACAGGGCCGAGGTCATTGATGGCGACGACCTGGATATCCTTGCGTCCACTTTCGGCGATCGCGCGCAGCACATTGCGTCCAATGCGTCCAAAACCATTGATCGCGACCTTTACTGTCATGGGTGTCCTCCAAGGGGCCGGGTGAGAATTCGGCCATTGTTTGTGCGTATGAGGGGCTTTGAGATTGCGCCAAAGGGCGGCGGGTACTGAGACGCCCCCTCAGTGTCGGCGCCATTAACTTGACCACCGGCCTGCCTGTCAATGCGGCATGCGAACGAGCCCCAGAGCATTTGTCACTATCCAGGTGTGCTCTGCCCAGAACGGCCGGCTAGCTAAGGCGCTGCCCAAAGTCCTCAGATCCGCAAGACGCCAGTTTTGTAAGACCATAGAATGGGTCGAATGGTCATAGGACCTGAGCGCCGGCAAAAAATGTTGTGCCAAAGAACAGTGGCTAAGGAAGCAGTTATTCAACCTCATTGATTGCACCTGGTTGGCAGACAACCTATGTTTGGTTCCATCTTGGGAGTGGAAACAGGGCTAAGAGGGCTTCTCCCAACGACAAAGAGGATTGAGCCCATGGCTCAGCGGGCAAAGAAGAAGGCAGCGCGCCCCCCGAGGCGTGCGCCGCAGACCACGCAAACCAGTTTAGATGAACCGCCAAAGGCATCGACGGCTTCAGAAAACCGGCTTGAAAAATTGCAGCGAGAGCGCGATGAGGCGCGTCGGTTGCTGGCAGCTGCGGAGCAGCGAATCAAAGAACTCGAGTCAACTCAAGATCAAGTTGTCAATCGTATTGATTGGGTTATCGACTCACTTCATAACCTAAAACAGGACGGGTCCTGATTCGCTCGGGCTTGGCTAGGTGTTGCTGCACCACATTGGTTGTGTGCCAACGCGACTCCAGGGGGGACGATGGGTCAGGTTGCGCTATCTTTGAACGGCCGGATGTATCGCCTTGCCTGTGAAGACGGTGAGGAAGAGCGGCTTCGCGCCCTTGCAGCGTGCGTGAAATCTAAGCTTACGACGCTGATCGATGAATTTGGCCAGGTTGGGGAGACCCGGCTGATGGTGATGGCGGCGCTGCTGCTCGCCGATGATTTGCTGGACTCTCAACCAAGTCTTGCCACGCTGGATGATCAAGGTGACGATTTAACAGAGACCGATGCCCCGAAGGGCAAGAAATGACCTTCGGGAGCTGACACGGCCTCGTGTTTCACTCCTGATCGAAGCATTTCTCGGTATCTGTGAGCGAACCAAGCAATGACTTTTTGAGGATATCTGAGCGCAATCGCCGCGTTGGCCGTCTTGGTCTCGCTTTTTTCAGGATTGGCTTTTAAAATTAGAAAATGCTGCGGAGTTCGTCAGGAACTCTAATCTCACCGGCCTATAAGACTTGCCAGGGAGCTGTCCCTGACTGGGGTCGTGGCCCCGGACATATGGCGCCCACCTTACTATTTGTAGGGACCGGCGAGATCACATGTTCCAACGGCTCCGCGGCACATTCTTCTTGTCGCCTCGATTCATGCATCGATGCGCATCGTGCATCATCATTTGCGGATCGAAATGCCAAGCGACGCGTGTGCCAATTCAGAAATTGCCAGTCAAAAAATAGCGATGCGCAAAGCGGCAAAAGCGGTGCGCAAGCAAGCGGCCGCAACGCACGGGGCCGACGCGGCGCAGAAATTAGCTGAAATTGGCATTGCGTTTGCTGGGGTTTCGACCCCTGCAATTGTGTCCTGTTACATTCCAATCGGTGACGAAGCAGACACCATGGGGCTGATGGATCGTCTACATGCGCAAGGCTTTGCTCTGTCACTTCCCGTCATTGTCGAAAAAGGCCAACCGCTTGAGTTTCGTATTTGGAAACCTGGTGAGCCACTTAATGAAGTGCAGTGGGGGATTCGAGAACCCGGACCAGACGCCGATCAGGTTGCCCCGGATATTGTGTTAAGTCCACTTCTCGCATTTGACGCAAAAGGTTTTCGACTTGGCTACGGTGGCGGGTTCTATGACCGCTCGTTGCAACAACTGAGAGCCGACAAACCAGTGATCTCGATTGGTGTCGCATATGATGAACAAAGGGTCGATTGTGTGCCACACGACACTTATGACCAACGCTTGGATTGGATCTTAACGCCATCAGGTGCCCACAAGTTTGGCTAACGTTGTGGTCTGCTAGAGTCCCAATCACATGCCAAGGTAGCAGACGAGACCCGCACGTCGCGTGCGATTTGAAGACAAAGTGAAAAGGTAAGCCATGCGGTTGTTGTTTCTTGGCGATTTGGTCGGACGAAGTGGCCGCTCGGCTGCAATTGAAGCGCTACCAGGATTGCGTCAGCGCTATAACCTCGATTTTGTGGTCGTCAATGCGGAAAATGCAGCCGGCGGTTTTGGCATTACCGAAAGCATTCTTGTCGATTTGCTCGACGCCGGCGCTGATGCTGTCACGCTCGGCAATCACGCTTTTGATCAGCGCGATGCGTTGGTGTTTATCGAACGACACCCTCAACTGCTGCGTCCGCTTAATTTTCCAAGCGGGACACCGGGGCGCGGGGCTGGCCTCTTCAAAGCCCGTAGTGGACAGACTGTGCTGGTGATCAATGCACAGGGGCGGGTCTTCATGCAGCAACTGGATTGTCCATTTCGCGCCATTGATCACGAAATTACTAGCTGTCAGTTGAAGCGCGATGCGGACGCCATCTTCATCGATTTTCACGCCGAGGCGACGAGTGAGAAACAAGCGCTCGGTTCTTTCTTGGATGGGCGCGTCAGTACGGTGGTGGGAACACACACTCATGTACCAACGGCGGATGAGCGGGTTTTGCCCGGTGGCACGGCGTACATGTCCGATGTCGGGATGTGCGGTGTCTACAACTCAGTTCTCGGCATGAAGCCAGCTGAACCCGTGAACCGATTTCTGACCAGTATCTCAAGCGAGCGCTTTGAGCCTGAGACGGGCTCGGCAACACTTTGCGGGCTCGCGGTCGAAATCGATGATGTAACGGGCCATGCGACCCGCGTAAAAGCATTGCGGCTCGGTGGCGAATTATCGCCTACCGAGCCGCTATTTTGGGTCGAGTGAGTAGAGATTTGGCAATTCGATAAGAGAACTTGGCTCCCATCGATAGCAGTTTATACGCACTTGGTACGTCTAGAGTGTCTCAGTGGGCACCTGAGACAACCCTATAAGAACACGATTCGTGCTCTTCGTGGTAGGCTGATCGTCTAGGGTTAACAAAAGGTTAACGCAGTTGCAGGCACCACTGGCCGGTTTCCAATTTAGCCGCGCGCGCCTGGCCAGCCTGCTTCTCCGCCTTTGCCACCGATGGCGATAATCACTTGGGTCGATCGTGCAAGAATTTGGCGTTTGCGCGATCTGGCGTAAATTGCAGTCCTCATCATCACACAAGAATTGAGAGACGCTTGGAATGGCAGGCCATTCACAATTTAAGAACATCATGCACCGCAAGGGTCGCCAAGATGCGGTGCGCTCAAAGCTGTTTGCAAAGTTAGCGCGTGAAATCACAGTTGCAGCCAGGCTTGGTGGAGGCGATGTTGACCACAATCCGCGCTTGCGTCTTGCAGTCCGTTCGGCTCGCGCTGAGAGCATGCCCAAGGATAATATCGAGCGTGCCATCAAGAAGGCGGACGGTGGCGACACTGAGTCTTACGATTCCATTCGCTATGAAGGCTACGGGCCAAGCGGCGTTGCGGTAATTGTTGAAGCTCTCACCGACAACCGAAACCGCACCGGTAGCAGTGTTCGCGCTGCTTTTGCTAAACATGGTGGAAATTTGGGGGCCACCGGGTCTGTTGCGCACATGTTCGCTCACGTTGGCGAAATTGTTTATGGAGTCTCTGCAGGAAGCGAAGATAAAGTTTTTGAAGCCGCGATCGAAGCCGGTGCCGATGATGTGCAATCTACGAGCTCGGGACACGTGATTACGTGCAGCTTTGAATCTTTAGCCCAAGTCGCAAGCGGTCTGGAAGAGGATTTAGGACAAGCAGAAAGCGTGAAACCGGTATGGCGGCCGACGTTGACAACGGATGTCGATGAGAAAGCTGCTGAATCCCTGCTGAAACTGATTGCAACACTTGAAGATGACGATGACGTGCAGACGGTCACCGCCAATTTCGAAGTGTCAGACGAGATACTCTCCAAGCTGACCGCGGCTTAGATTCCTGATCCTCAGCAATACTCTAAGAACAACGTGTCGGCGCGTTTGGTTTCACTATCCGCGCCGACACGCGTTTTGATGTGGCGGCTGGAAAATGCGGCTTGCAGAATGTCGCTTTCTGTCATGGCGAGGCGGGAGGTGAGATGGAGTAAAGTGCGCTGGCCCTTGTCAGTGCCTTTGTCTTTCTCGTGTTTGAGATAGCGCTCAAGCTTTCGTCGCTTCGCGCGGCGCTCCATCCAGAACCGAAGGCCAGCGATGCCAGCGATACAAGCTGTGACAATTGCCGCCCAGTGAGCAGCGATCTCAAGAACGTCCGTATAGGCCATCGGGTCGGCTCCAACTTAGGTGCGGGTACCTGCAACCAAACTGCCTGGCAGCCCCTGGGGGTGCAAGTCGTCCGGGCGGCGAATCAACGAATATGGTATCGCCGGATATGAGGCTTGGGTCGGTTGGGAATGACCGCTGCGGGCCAGCGCCACTGAAACGGGACGGTCACCCATGGCTTTATCATCGGTACGAATAGTGGGGATCGACCCGGGACTCAGATGTACGGGTTGGGGGATCGTTGATTGCCAAGGTGCACGGCTCAGCTTTGTCGCCTGCGGCCATCTCAAGTCGACAACGGGAGACCCGTTGGCGTATCGCTTACGCGAATTGTACGAAGGCCTTGGCAGTACCATTGCAACCTTTCACCCCGACGAAGCGGCGGTGGAAGAAACTTTTGTCAATGACAACCCTCGCGCAACACTCAAACTTGGCCAGGCGCGTGGTATGGCGTTGTTGGCACCGGCGCTCTTAGGTTTGCAGATTGCGGAATATCCGCCCAACCTGGTTAAGAAGGCTGTGGTGGGGGCGGGTCACGCCGATAAGAACCAAGTGCAAGCCATGATTGGCTACCTGTTGCCGAAAGCCAAATTTGAAACCGCGGATGAAGCCGATGCGCTGGCAATAGCCATTTGTCACGCCCATCACCGTCGCCAAAACGTTTTGCTGGCTGAAGCGACAAAGGCAGCAGTACGATGATCGGAAAACTTAAAGGTACTGTCGACGCGGTCGGGGAAGGCCACGCCATCATTGACGTCAATGGTGTTGGCTATGAAGTGCAGCTTTCAACGCGCACTTTGCGTAGCTTTACACCAGGTGATGAGGTGTCGTTGACCATTGATACCCACGTGCGTGAAGACGCCATCCGCCTATTTGGCTTTCAAAGTGAAGTGGAGCGCAGTTGGTTTCGCACGTTGCAAACCATCCAGGGCGTTGGTGCGAAAGTGGCGCTGGGTGTGCTCGGAATTCTGTCGCCAAATGATCTCGCGAACGCCATCACCTTGGAAAATTGGGCTGCGGTTGCCGAAACGCCTGGTGTTGGCAAAAAATTAGCGCAGCGCATTGTTGCCGAACTGAAAGATAAAGCGCCAACACTCCACGGCGCCAGCCTTGGTGGAGGTTCTGGTGTATCGGCGGATCTTGGAGTGGCGATCAAAAATGATGCTCAAGCAGAAGCACTCTCGGCGCTGAGCAATCTTGGCTACAACCCAAATCAGGCTACGGTGGCGGTGGCTAAGGCGGTCGAAGAGCTAGGCGGCGAGGCAGACACATCGGCGCTGATACGGCGCGGTCTTAAGGAGCTGGCGGGCTAAACTGGCGCAGGTAGGGCTGCGCGCGTGCAAATACTCGTGCTAGATTTCCACGTCGGGACCCAGCACTCCATTCAATGAACGAGATGAGGCGGCTATGCGATCATTGTTGAATTTTAAAACGTGGGCACTGTTCAGCTTGGTGTGGATTGCTGCAATGGCATACTGGTGTTTTCAGGGTTGGCCGCGACTACCAATGGATGTCAGTGCCATCGACCCAGAGACGCTGGCAATCCTGAAGGAGGCAAAGTGGAGCCACCTCTCTTGGCACGTCGTCATGGCACTGGTGCCACCTGCGATTGCCTACGGTGTAGGACGCTTGCTGTGCGCCGTGATGAGTGGCGAGCGCAGCTCATGAACTTGAAGTGGTTAATGCAGGATTACCAAATGTTCTGATATTGATCACCGTGCGTACCGGACCCCTGGCAGTTGGCGAGCGATACATTTGACCGCACTGAAATGGCTGCAAACAATTTCAAATAGCCGAAATTTTCACCACTGTATTAAGTCCCCATTTAAGGGCTTCGTTTAGCATGTGCTCATCGGGATTGGATTGTCACGCGCCGCAGCGATGCCGTGTGGCCTGGGAGTTTGAATACTATGTCGCTAGAGCAGCCCTCTAATACAATTGCCGCCAAAATGGTTGCTGAAGATACAGAATCGGATGACCGCAAGCCGCGTTTTGCACACCGCAAGCATGCGGCATCTGCCGGTATGGTGTATTCTGATGAGATCAATGGCGCGGTGCACTGCATTGTGCGCGATATGTCGGCGACAGGTGCGCGTCTCCTCATCAAAGAGTCCAAGTTGGTGCCAAAGACCAACGGCAAACCGGGGCTGCCCAAGACGTTCACTCTGAATATTCGCCTTGATCGCGTTGCGGTCGAATGCAGAGTCGTCTGGCAGGATGGCGACGAGGTCGGTGTACGCTTTGCAGCAGCCCCACGGGTGCTCTCTCGCACGCTGCGCTAAATATAAAATTGTAATTATATTCGAAATCCATTGTGAACGTTGCTGTCGAGAAGTTTTCGCGGCAACGCGCTTTGTCGCTGAATTATAAGATTTAGTCGCGACATTAAGCAAAATTTGAAACGAATCATTCACGTCTCCAACCCAAAGATGGCTGCATCTACATTCAATCCCGAACAAAGGGAACAGGGAGGTTGCGTAATGTCAGAATTGCAAAGTGTTGCGACTAGCAGTGGGACAACATCGGAAAAAGGTTCAGACCGGCGCTGGGCGCATCGAAAGTCATGTGGCTATCGGGCTTCCATTTGCAGGCCGGGGTCCGGTACCAGCATTTCGTGCTCGATCGTCAACATGTCGACAACTGGTGCGTGTCTGGAGATCAAGGACCTGCCAGCAGATCCAGAACAAAATTTGCATTTGCCAGCCTATTTTACACTGGCCATTCGCGTCGACCGCATGGAGATCGACTGCGCAATTGTCTGGCGTAAAGGCGCCCAAATTGGAGTGCGGTTCTTGGCAGCTCCCCGGCCGCTAGATTGTTCCAAGGCGCACGCGGACTAAACGAGCGGTTTTGTGGGTCTAAGGCCTTGATTTGCGTGCATCGTCCTAGGCGTTGTCTTGACGCTCGGCGCAAATAAGCTCACCACAAAACCATGACGGATCGCTTGGTATCTTCTGACGCGAGGGAGCGGGAGGCCGTGGAGGCCTCCATTCGCCCGCAAACGCTTGATGATTTTATCGGGCAGGATCAGGCGTGCGCCAATCTCAGAGTGTTCATACAGGCGTCAAAGGCGCGCGGCGATGCGCTGGATCATGTGCTGTTGGTCGGCCCGCCTGGGCTTGGCAAAACAACCTTGGCGCAAATTGTGGCCAAAGAGCTTGGTGTCGGGTTTCGGGCCACATCGGGACCGGTTATTTCGAAGGCAGGCGACCTGGCCGCGCTACTGACCAACCTCGAAGACCGCGATGTTCTGTTCATTGATGAGATTCATCGCCTCAACCCAGCCGTGGAAGAAATTCTCTACCCGGCGATGGAAGATTTTCAGCTGGATTTGATTATCGGCGAAGGGCCGGCGGCGCGCTCGGTGCGGATTGATCTGGCGAAATTCACCCTCGTCGGTGCGACGACGCGCTCTGGTCTATTGACCACACCATTGCGCGATCGTTTCGGCATTCCAATGCGGCTCAACTTTTATTCTGTTGAACAGCTTGAACAGGTGGTGCGTCGCGGAGCACACGTGTTGGGCACAGCGATGGATCCACAAGGTGCGCGGGAAATTGCGCAGCGCGCGCGTGGTACGCCACGTATTGCTGGGCGCTTGCTCCGCCGTGTCCGCGATTTTGCAATCGTTGCAAAGGCAGAAACAATTAATGCCGAAATCGCCGATGCAGCGCTGAAAGCTTTAGAGGTGGATGGCGAAGGCCTAGACACCCTCGATCATCGTTACCTGGGCTGTATAGTTGATAACTATGAAGGTGGCCCGGTTGGCATTGAAACATTAGCAGCTGCTCTGTCCGAACCGCGCGATGCTTTGGAAGAGATTGTTGAGCCCTACCTCTTACAGCAGGGATTTATAGCCCGCACGCCGCGCGGGCGCGTGCTAACACTCAAGGCGTATCGCCATCTCGGCAGGCCGGGGCCCACGCGATCTGCTCCGTCAGAGCTCACCTTGTTTGATGAAGCGGCGGCGGTTGAAAGTGATCATGAAAATGATGGCAGTAGCGGAATGGCGTAGCGATTGCGAATTGCTGCCTCCCTCTCACCACCGTTCCGCTTTAGCACCCGAACTCAAATCACTGCAGACAAAGGGGCCAACCGTTGCTGACCCGACGCCAGTTCATCAAGGGTTTTGCGCTCACCTCTGCTGCAGCTGCAGCGTGCGGTGGTTATGCCTTCGCAGAACCGTTTCGCCTTGCTGTGACCCGCTATCGCTTGACCCCACCCCGCTGGCCTCAGGGTCTGAATGTTAAAATTGCCGTGCTTGCGGATCTACATGCGTGCGATCCGTGGATGACCGGTGCGCGGGTTGCGCAAATTGTTCGCCGCACCAATGCGCTTGGGCCGGATGTCACCCTTCTGCTTGGCGATTATGTTGTCGGGTATCGGTTGAGCCAGCTGGGTCGAAAAATAGGAGACCAGGAGTGGGCGGAGCCGCTTGGTGAGCTGAAAGCACCGCTTGGTGTGCACGGCGTGCTCGGCAATCACGACTGGTGGGAGGACCATGGTGTCCAACATCGCCGTCAGGGACCGCCGCGCGTGCGTCGCGTTTTGGAAGACGCGGGCATCAACGTGATGGAGAACGATGCCCTGCGGATCGAAAAAGACGGTCAAGGGTTTTGGATTGCGGGCCTCGGTGATCAGTGGGCCTTTTGGCCGCGAGATCGCAAATGGCGCGGGCGACGCGAAATTCCCTACCAAGGCGTGGACGATGTCCCAGCCATGCTGCGGCAAATTACCGATCAAGCTCCAGTAATCACTATGGCCCATGAGCCAGATGCGTTTGCGAAGATGCCGGAGCAAGTCTCATTGACTCTGTCTGGCCACACACATGGCGGACAGGTGCGCGTGTTTGGATTTGCGCCAATCGTACCATCACGCTATGGGCGCCGGTACACCTATGGCCACATTGTCGAGCGCGGACGGCATCTGATTGTTTCCGGCGGCTTGGGCTGCAGTGGTTTGCCGATCCGCTTCGGATCACCGCCAGAAATTGTCTTGCTTGAATTAGGATCTGAACGCGCATGACAAAAACAGAGAACACCGATGCGTCCTCGCCGGCGTGGCCTGACCTTGCAGGGCGCTTGGTGGGAGACAATAGCACGCGCCACCACATCATTCCGGTGCGGGTTTATTTTGAAGACACCGATGCTGGCGGTGTCGCCTACCATGCGTCTTATGTGCGTTGGTGCGAGCGGGGTCGCACAGATCTGCTGCGTTTGCTTGGCACGGATGCGCGGCGCATGATTGATGGTTCTGACAACCATGAGCCGGCAGCTTTTGTCGTTCGACGCATGACGTTTGATTTTAAGCGGCCGGCGCAAATGGATGACGTGCTTGAAATTGAGACGCGTGTTGGTGAACTTGGCGCGGCGAGTGTCACCCTGCATCAGAGTGTCACGCGGGCGGGTCAGGTGTTGTGCCAAGCCGATGTTCTCGTTGTTTTGGTTTCGGTATCCGGCAAGCCTTTGCGGATTTCTGAGCGGGTTCGGGCGGAATTTCTCACAACCCAACAGATCACTCCGTAAGCCTGCAAATTGGTTCACGTGGCAGGCGATCGACGCGCTGGCTTGTGCGTCGGTGCTCTCCAAGCCCTTGTTTGGTCATAAAAGCTCGCAACATGCCGCAATATCCAGGGGTTTGATGGGCTGAACGAGCTGGGAGCACTTCCGGCGGTTAGGCGGCTTGCGTCTTGCCGCCAACCTGTTTATGCGCACAAACCAGGATAGTGCTGGTGCGTTTGCCGTAATCTCATGCAGTATTCTGGCTGTATTCTGGGCCCTGACCTGGGCGAACTATTTTCAAGTGACGGATTGGCTGACACGATGGATCCAAAAGACCTAACAGCGACCAACATCTCACCGGCAAGCCACAGTGGGGTTTCATTTTTGGAGCTGTTTCTTGCCGCCTCACCCGTGGTGCAAATTGTTATGATCGGTCTGTTGCTGGCGTCGGTTTGGTCGTGGGCCATTATTATTGAAAAACTGTTTGCGTTTCGCCGCGCGCGCTTAGAGGCGGATCGATTTGAACACACCTTTTGGTCGGGGCAATCACTCGATGAGCTTTATGGAACTTTGACGCGCGGACCAACCATCGCGATTGCCGCATTGTTTGTCGCCGCCATGCGCGAATGGAAGCGCTCAGTTGAAGGCGATATTCGCGCCTTGGGTGGCATTCAATTGCGTGTTGAGAAAGTTATGGACGTGACGATTTCTCGGGAGATGGAACGCTTGGAC
This sequence comes from Alphaproteobacteria bacterium, assembly GCA_022600335.1. Lineage (GTDB taxonomy): Bacteria > Pseudomonadota > Alphaproteobacteria > Rhizobiales > Hyphomicrobiaceae > JAHZKN01. The sequence continues at coordinate 265 of JAHZKN010000030.1, read as the reverse complement.
CGTCGGCTGCTGTTTCTTGCAACGGTAGGTTCAACGGCCCCCTTTGTTGGTTTGTTTGGAACCGTGTGGGGCATCATGACCAGCTTTCAGGCGATCGCTGTCTCCAAGAATACCAACCTGGCGGTTGTTGCCCCGGGCATCGCAGAGGCGCTATTTGCAACAGCGCTGGGCTTGATGGCAGCTATCCCGGCTGTGGTATTCTATAACAAGTTTAGCGCCGACTCGGCGCAGATTGCACAGCGCTTAGAAGCCTTTGCAGATGAGT
>JAHZKN010000309.1 GCA_022600335.1 Alphaproteobacteria bacterium | reverse complement strand
TATCGACCAATCTGAGCCGAAAAAACAGCATGCGAAGTGAAACCTTCGCATGCTGTTTTCAATTGCGAGAGGGTCAAAGTGCCTAGCGACGGCGTTCACGCCGCTGTGGTGGTGCGTCGTCCTGTGATTGACCAGCCGTGTCGAGCTGCAGCTCTTTACCAGTTTCCTGGTCAACAACCTTCATCGACAAACGCACTTTTCCGCGTCCATCAATCTCCAACAGCTTGACGAAAACCTCCTGGCCCTCTTTTACGACTTCACCGACAGTCGCTGGTCTGCCCTGGCTCAGCTGTGAAATGTGAACGAGGCCGTCCTTGGGTCCAAAGAAGTTTACGAAAGCGCCAAAGTCCATGATCTTGACGACCTTGCCTTTATAAACCTCGCCAATTTCAGGCTCGGACGTGATGGCTTTGATGCGTTCAAGTGCGGCATCGATCGATTCCTTCTTAGGTGCTGCAACTTTAATCGTCCCATCATCATCGATGTCGATTTTAGCACCGGACTCTTCTACGATAGAGCGAATAACAGCACCACCAGCACCAATCACTTCGCGAATTTTGTCGGTTGGAATTTTAATCGTTTCAATGCGCGGAGCATGCTCACCCAACTCACCGCGTGTTGCACCTAGCGCCTTTGCCATCTCACCAAGAATGTGCAAACGGCCAGCATTCGCTTGCTCCAGTGCTTTGCGCATAATGTCTTCAGTGATGCCGGTAATTTTGATGTCCATCTGCAGGGCTGTCACACCCTGCTCCGTTCCGGCGACCTTGAAGTCCATATCACCAAGGTGATCTTCATCGCCCAGAATGTCAGATAAGACTGCGAAATCATCGCCTTCTTTAATTAAGCCCATTGCAATACCGGCAACCGGACTCTTCAAAGGTACACCAGCGTCCATCAAAGCAAGCGAGGTGCCACACACGGTCGCCATTGAGGATGAACCATTACTTTCTGTGATTTCAGAAACAACGCGCACGGTATAGGGAAATTCTTCTGCCGTTGGCATTAACGGGTGCATCGCGCGCCAAGCGAGCTTGCCGTGGCCGATTTCGCGGCGACCTGCGCCACCCATGCGACCGGTTTCACCAACCGAATACGGAGGAAAATTGTAGTGCAACAGAAAGCGTTCTTTGCGTGTTCCTTCTAGAGAATCAACAAACTGCTCGTCGTCACCAGTCCCAAGTGTTGCCACAACAAGCGCTTGTGTTTCACCGCGTGTGAACAACGCTGAACCATGCGTGCGTGGCAGCACTGGTGCTTCCGCCAGAATAGGCCGCACGGTATCGAGACTACGTCCATCAATGCGCTTGGATGTTTTCACCACCGAGGTGCGCATGATGTCCATTTCAAGATTCTTAAACGCCGTTCCGAGCAAGGCCCGTTCTTCTGGCTGATCCTCTGGGATCTCAATCTCAGCAAAGACTTTCTGCTTTACCTCGGCCACAAGCGCATTGCGCTGTTTCTTTTCCGGTGTCGCAAATGCGGTCACCAAATCATCGTGCGCAATTTGTTTCACACGATCGATATAGGCGCTGTGATCTGGCGCTTTGAAGTCCCAAGGCTCTTTGGCGGCCTTTTCCGCAAGCTTAATAATGGCATCGATCACAGGTTGAAAATGCTTGTGACCAAACATAACGGCTTCAAGCATTTTTTGTTCCGGAAGCTCCTTGGCTTCCGACTCAACCATCATCACAGCATCTTGGGTGCCTGCGACGACAAGGTCGAGACTGCTTTCAGGAATCTCATCCAGCAATGGGTTGAGCACCAGCTCATCACCGACAACGCCGACGCGCGCTGCGGCAATCGGGCCGAGGAACGGCACACCTGACAGGGTCAGCGCTGCTGAGGCCGCAACCATACCCACGACATCTGGATCGTTTTCCAGGTCATGTGACAGCACCGTGATCACGACCTGCGTCTCATGTTTAAAGCCGTCAACAAACAGAGGCCGGATCGGTCGATCAATCAAACGCGAGGTTAGGGTCTCTTTTTCTGTTGGTCGGCCTTCACGCTTAAAATAACCACCAGGTATCTTGCCAGCAGCATAAGTCTTTTCCTGATAGTTGACGGTGAGTGGGAAAAAATCGATGCCGGGTCGTGGAGCCTTTGCAGCAACGACAGTTGCCAGAACGCTCGTTTCGCCATACTGGGCATAAACTGCCGCATCAGCTTGGCGTGCGATGTGCCCGGTTTCGAGTGTCAAAGGGCGTCCGCCCCAGTCAATTTCTACACGATGGATATCGAACATGTTCGGTCTTTCGTTCAAAGTCTGATTTTCTCGATCGTCGGTTGATATGTGTTTTGATGCTTAGGGGTGAGACTCACTTGAGCTCCAACACCGGTCTGAGAATTAGCTTCTCAGCAAACCTCGTACACAAACCACAACGATCATCGGAAAGTGAACCGGTGCTTGCACCAGCGATCGTGGCTAACGGCGAATACCCAGCTTTTCGATAATCGTCTGGTATCGCGCCTGATCCTTGCCCTTCACATAGTCCAACAAGTGCCTGCGCCGACTCACCATCTTTAGGAGTCCACGACGCGAGTGGTTGTCTTTCTTATGCTGCTTGAAGTGTTCGGTGAGGTGATTGATGCGCTCAGTTAGAATGGCAATTTGTACCTCAGGCGACCCAGTATCGTTATTGGTGGTCGCATGCTCTTTGATCAGCGCCGATTTACGGCTGGCTTCAATCGACATCGGGTACTCCTTCTTGTGTTTGAGGATGTAGGGCATTTTGCCCTCAGTGCGGCCACGGCCGGGATGTCGTCCAGCAGGGTCACAGAATGTCATCACGGCATCTAATCCGTGCTGAAAGAGGCGTCTTATACACAATTCCCAGGCATTGGCGAGGGAAAACAGCGAGGACAGACACATCGCCCACTGTTCGCAAGACGGCCTACTTGGCGAAATTGAACACCCGGGTTGGCCGGAGTGCGCCTTTTTCTATTTCGCCAAGCGCAATCAGGCGTCCCCTCGACGTGGCATAGACGGGTTTTGAGGCATCTGGCGCATCGCGGCCGCGGATAAGAACCGGCTGCCCTTGCGCCAACTGGGCGGCATCTGACGGGTCGACCCGAAAGCCGATCAAGGCATCAAGTGCGAGTTCGATAGGCCGCAGGGTCTCCAGCAGTCCCTCCTGACCGTGGCACTCAAGAGTGTCCGTCAGTGTGTCCATAGACAAAGCATCGGCTTCAAGAAAATTGCCTACACGTGTACGACGCAACTCTGTGATGTGCCCAAAGCAACCCAAACGGCGACCAAGATCGCGCGCCAATGCGCGGACATAGGTACCCTTGCCACAGGTTGCTTCAAATACCGTCGTGCCATCGCTTCGCATTTCCACAAGCTTCAGGTCGTCGATCTGAATCTGGCGCGGTTCCAAAACGATATCCTGACCGTCGCGCGCAAGGTCATACGCACGCTGGCCCCGCACTTTGATGGCTGAGTACGCCGGAGGCACCTGAAAAACAGTGCCAGAAAACTCTG
>JAHZKN010000308.1 GCA_022600335.1 Alphaproteobacteria bacterium | reverse complement strand
ATTGGCCAATTGAACATGGCTATGGCGGCATTCTAGGTGACTTTGTATTTGGGCTAGGCGCTGGCGTTTTTTCTGTAGTCAATCCAGCGCGCGCCAGTTTAGCAACTGGGATTTTGTTGTTTGCCATTGGTGCAACGTCTCTGGTGCATTCCATTGGCCTAGAAATGCGTGATGTTGTGCGCGTGCTGCGTCAGCCGTTGCGCAAGGTCAATTGGCGTCAAAAAGCAGATTCGTGGCAAAACTCGTTACTCAACGAAGCCAAACGGCTACACCAAGGCGTGCGAGAGACACTCGAAAAGGATTGGCCTGATCCTGAAGACGAGGACCGCCGCGTTGAGCACGCAAACGCGCTAGCGCGAGCAAGTGAAGCGATCGGCAATGAAGCAACTGGACCGAGTGTTGACGCGGGTCCGAGCATCATTGTTGCACGAGAGTCGCATATCGCCGCTTCGCCCGAACCACAGCACTTGGTCGAGCCGACCACGTCAACAGCCTCTCTCATTCAGGACGCTGCGTGGCGCGCGCAAGGTGCTGTGCGATCTCGATTGAAAAATTGGCTGCCGCAATCCCATCCAGAGCCGACGCCTGCATTAACGTCGGAGCCTTTGGACGCTGAGAGACCAATGTCTGAGCATGTTGGGCTCAGGCCGTTGCCTCCCAACCCAATTGTGTCGGATGCGCAGGTGGTGCAGGCGTCTGTAGCGCAGCCCGCGGTCGTGCAACAGGCAGGCCAGATATCACAAGCGGCTATGCCGGGTGGTCCTCGTGTCGGGGTTGGGGCAATGGCTGTGGCTGCCATAGCGCCAGCTGCCCAATCCAGTTGGGTACCGCGGCCACCATCTGAGACCGCATCCCAATCTGTACTCCGTCCGGGCGGTGCGCCAGACGTAAGTATTGCAGAACAGTTTGCTGCCTTTGCAGCCGATGATGGTGGTGTTGAGGACGATCACGATGACGTCGATGAAACAAGCCGCGCCATGGCACGCCGTTTCGCACCTGCCAATGCACAGATTGAAGTCGAGCAACCAATCCCACCGCCATCCGTAGCGCAAACTGCAGCCGCGCCACGCGATCCGATGGCTGTCACCGGAACCGCGGTACCTGGCATGTTGCGCGGCGCATCTGCGAGAACCGCTAGAGTTGGGTTTGTGCGCCCGTCGACAAATCTATTAAGCCGCCCAAGCCCTGCCCAGACTTCGTTCGATGCAACACCGGAACAGCTGCGCGTGCGGGCGGAAGCTTTGCAAAGCGTGCTTGCCGATTTTGGTATCAAAGGTGCGGTAAAGAACATTCACCCTGGACCAGTTGTGACGTTGTATGAATTTGAGCCCGCGCGCGGCACGAAATCATCGCGTGTCATTGGCCTTGCAGATGATATCGCGCGCTCCATGAGTGCTATCTCTGCACGGGTTGCTGTCGTGCCAGGTCGCAACGCAATTGGCATTGAGCTACCAAATAGCCAACGGCAATCTGTATATCTGCGCGAAATCTTAGATGCTCAAGCGTTTCGTACGTCACAGGCATCACTGCCTTTAGCTTTAGGAAAATCTATCGGTGGTGAACCAATCATCGCCGATTTGGCGCGCATGCCACACCTACTGGTCGCTGGAACAACAGGTTCGGGCAAATCCGTCGGTGTCAACGCCATGGTGCTATCGATGCTCTATCGCCACGCACCGGACGCATGCCGGTTGTTGATGATCGATCCAAAAATGCTGGAGCTGTCGATCTACAATAACATTCCGCATCTCTTGTCACCGGTGATTACAGATCCTCAACAGGCGGTCGTCGCCTTGAACTGGGCGGTGCGAGAAATGGAAGAGCGCTACAAGCGCATGACCAAACTCTCGGTGCGCAATATCGATGTGTACAACAACCGCGTGCGCAATGCGAAGAAGCGTGGCGAACGCTTATCGCGGACGGTGCACACTGGCTTCGATGCCAGCGGACAAGCGATCTATGAACAGCAAAACATGGATCTTGAGGTGCTGCCGTATATTGTCATTGTCGTTGATGAATTTGCAGATCTCATGCTTGTCGCCGGCAAGGAACTTGAGGCGGCCATCCAACGCCTTGCGCAGATGGCGCGTGCGGCTGGAATTCATCTCATCATGGCAACTCAACGCCCGTCCGTGGATGTGATCACTGGCACTATCAAGGCGAACTTTCCAACACGCATGAGTTTCAAAGTCACCTCAAAGGTTGATAGTCGCACCATTCTGAATGAACAAGGTGCCGAGCAGTTGTTGGGTCAGGGCGACATGCTCTATGCATCAGGCTCGGGCCAGACTGTGCGTATTCACGGACCCTTTGTCTCTGATGAAGAAGTGGAAGCAATTGCTGACCATCTCAGATCGCAGGGTGCACCTAAGTATGTTGCTGAAGTGACGGAGTCTCAGGAGCCTGCAAACCAAGCTCACGACACGCGCAGCACAGGCACGACCAACGATCTCTTTGATCAAGCATTGGCCATTGTTCAGCGTGATCGTAAAGCCTCAACAAGCTATATTCAGCGACGCCTTGCCATTGGCTACAATCGAGCGGCGGATCTCATAGAGCGTATGGAGCGCGAGGGCGTCATTGGCCCAGCTGGGCCCGGCGGCAAGCGAGACATATTGATCTCAGCGGGCTCGACTGCCGATAATGCCGCCTAAAGCGGGCGCAATTCGCCACAGGCTGGGCACAACCTTCCCCTGCGTTCATGTTCGACATTCTAAAGTCGCGAAAACGCTGCCATGGTTCGCTGTGGCGGCCTTGAGTCGCCTAGATCTGGACGCAATATTGCGGAATGACGGCGGGCTGACACCTGCCGGTGCGCAATTGATTCGATTTTAAGGGCCTATTCGAATGACGTTGAAAACTGCTCTGACAGTATTGGTATTTGGTGCTGTAGTCGTTGCGCAAGCAGCGTTTGCTAAGGAAAACAAGTCAGACACAGGCACGTCGGGGTCTGGGTGGAGTGCGGAAGTGGCTAAGCGCGGCACGTCAGGATTGGTCCTGAGTGAGCGCCAAACCGAGCTGGTTAAGCAGGTCGCAAGCTACTTCAATTCGCTCGGTGATCTCAAAGGCAAGTTTATTCAGTATGCCAAGGGTAAGCGGCCCATGCGAGGCAACTTCCTCATGCAGCGGCCCGGAAAATTTCGCTTTAATTACAATAAGCCAAGCCGCCAGGTGATTATCTCTGACGGTCGTTTCTTGGCTATCCAAGACTACGATCTCAATAATGAAGATCGGGTCGAGCTGGACCAAACGCCGTTCCGCTTGCTGTTGCGCAAAAATGTTGATTTGCTGCGGGATGCGTTGATCACTGGTGTTAAAGAATCAGACGATCAGGTCGTGTTGGGGTTGCGCGACAAAAACAGCGCAACGCCCGGCCACATCAAACTGACCTTTTCGCGCAAGCCAGACTTCGAGCTTGAGGAATGGCTGACGAAGGATGCCCAAGGCCAGGACACCCGGGTGGTAATCGGGAACTTGGTTAAGGACGAAAAAATCGACGCTCGGATGTTCAAGATCAAGCCGGTCGGCCTGATGCAACACCCTTAGCCTGATAGTGCAGTTTTTTAGGTCGGAGAGTTAGCGCTGTGGAGAGGCTGCAGTGGCAGCTTGGCCGCTGTGAGCTGGTGATCTCCCGTTGTTCAGATCGCCGAGCATCCGACTCAGGCCTGTGGCGAAATTAACGCAAAGCAATCGCAGAACTGTGGAAAATCCGGCAAAACGATCACTTTTTCGTGATGATTGCACATGCCATCTGTTTTGGTGCGCCACTTCGTCCTATTCTTTAGAACATGCAGGAGGCGTCAACACCTACATCGGTAGTCCCCCCGTCTAGCCGATGACGCAGCCTGAGGCACCGGATCCCTCCCGGTGTCGCGCATACATAGCGCCGATAGAGCCCAGCCCTGTCCCCCCAGGGTTGGGCTTTTTTATCAATAGGTTACCTGATGATGTGGGGTTGGGGGGATTTAGAAATTGTACGGCGATTTAGTGGACCGGCTGGCCGTGCGCCACGTCCGACGGCTGTGATGTCGCGCCAGGACTCAGGTTGAGTGCCGCGCTCGCTGCCGCACCAGGTTGTGGTGCCGTCTCATCCATTTGCGCTTCGATTGCGCGCATCTCTGAAGCCAGACCATTGAGGCGGCTGGCAATACGACGCACGAAGTGGTCGGCAAGGTCTGGATCTTCGGCCATCAGGTCTTGGATCACGGCACGCGGGAACCGCAGCGCTCGGACCACGTCATCTGCAACGACAGTTGTGAGATGTTCGGTTTCGATCAACATCGCCATTTCACCAATCAGCGAACCTGGAGCAACGGCGTCGTACGCATGCTGACCCGTGTGTGTACTAATGCTCGTTGCACGACCAGTCACAATCAGTATGGCCGCATCGCCAATTTCGTGTTGACGAAAAATCATGTCACCGGGTTGGTAAATGATGCGGTTAGCGCGATGTACAATTTCCGACATCTGTTGCGGTTGGAGACCATGGAATAGAGGGACTCGCAACGCTGCGCCCATCAACTTCTCAATTGCCATCGCTTTACATCCTAAATCAACGCGGGGCTGTTGCGATCCACGACACAGGGATCAAAGCCCAGACATGACGGGCGACAGATGCGTCGCCGACTACAAAGCAGGCTTGCGGTGATTCGATGATTACGGTCTAGGCAGGTGTGGATGAGGCGAGGAAAACATGGGCATAATGTATGGCTCAACACGCACTAGGGAACCAACTTATAGCCACCAGATTCTGTCACCAAAATTTCAGCATTTGATGGATCTTTTTCAATTTTTTGCCGGAGACGATAAATGTGAGTTTCGAGGGTGTGGGTGGTGACACCAGCATTGTAGCCCCACACCTCGTGCAGCAACACGTCGCGTGAGACGACGGAGTCCCCTGATCGATATAAGAACTTCAGAATGGACGTTTCTTTTTCCGTAAGACGTATTTTTGTTTTTTTGTCATCGGCCAGCAATTTTGAGGCGGGCTTAAACATGTACGGACCAATCTTGAAGACAGCATCTTCGCTTTGCTCGTGTTGCCTCAGCTGCGCACGAATGCGGGCCAGTAAGACCGCAAACTTAAACGGCTTGGTGACGTAATCATTGGCGCCGGCGTCAAGCCCTAGAATCTGGTCGGCGTCAGAATCATTGCCGGTGAGCATGATGATCGGATTTTTGAATCCGGATTTTCTCAACAGTCTGACCGCTTCCCGCCCATCCATGTCTGGAAGGCCAACGTCAAAGACAACCAAGTCATATTGGTTTTCTTTGACCCGATCGACGCCTTTGGTGGCAGTGTTGGCTTCAGAAACTTCAAATTCCTGATGCAGGGCAAGCTGATCTTTGAGAGATCCGCGTAGATCCTCATCGTCGTCGACAAGAAGGATCTTTCGTGCGGTGCTCATTCGAGTCATCTCCAGTGGCGATTGTTTTGCTAAGACTACGCGAGGAAGACCCCCCACGTCTCGCCAATTTTAGGCGGTCCAAGAGATTCCACAAACAACAGGCAACAAGAATGAACAACACACGCCTTTCACGTCACTTATTCGTGAGGTCATTGTCAGCGAAGGCAACGCGAGGCTGGCTCGACCTAGGGTATGCGCGACTTCCCTGCGCGCTCGGCCGCAGCGGGCGACGCGCCCTCAAGCGGGAAGGCGATGGAGCCTCGCCGTTGGGGTGCTTTTCCATTCTGGCCGTCTATTATCGCGCCGATCGAGATCGTAGACCAAAGACCGCCCTACCAGTTTCTGCTTTGAGCCTCGACGATGGCTGGTGTGACGCCCCTCAGGATCGCAACTACAACCGACCTGTTCACCATCCCTATTGCCAACGCGCGGAACGCATGTGGCGTGATGATGGGTTGTACGATTTTGTTGCGGTTCTGGACTACAACATCGCGCCACGTCGACGCAATCTTGGCAGCGCTATTTTTCTGCATGTCGCGCATCCAAACCTTTCACCGACAGAAGGCTGCATCGCGCTTAGAAAGGCAGATGTGAAACGGCTCTTAGCTGCCATTCGTCCTGGCACGAAAATCTGCATTTAAAAAAGGCCCGGATGGTGTTTCTCCATCCGGGCCCCGTGGCGTACGCGATTGATAGGGGGACTTATCGCGTATACCGATTTGTGGGAGTCGTTAGATCCGTTGGCTTCCGACACCAAATTCTGGATAGGCCTCAAGTCCGATTTCAGCTTTGTCGAGGCCAGCGATCTCGTCTTCGAGACTTGGTCTCAAGCCGACTGTTGCTTTGAGGATGGCCCACACAACGAGACTTGTAAGAACCACAAATAATCCGATTGCAGTAACGCCAATGGCTTGTCCTAAGAAGCTTGCACTTGAGTTGGTCAGCGGCACAGCCATGGTGCCCCAAATGCCGCAAACAAGGTGGACTGGGATCGCACCAACGACATCATCGATACGCATTTTATCGAGTAGAGGAACGACAAACACGACAAGTGCGCCACCAATACCACCGATGATGATCGACCATAGAGGGTCCGGGGTTAGTGGTTCTGCCGTTATCGACACCAGACCGGCCAACGCACCGTTGAGCACCATTGTAATATCGATTTTTCCGTAGACGATTTGGTTGGTGATCAAGGCGGCGATGGCACCTGCGGCGGCAGCTAAGTTGGTGTTGACAAAGATGCGTGAGACAGATGACGCATCTGAAATCGTACCCATTGCAAGTTGTGATCCACCGTTAAAACCAAACCAACCCAGCCAAAGGATAAACATGCCAAGTGTCGCGAGCGGGATGTTTGAGCCCGGCATTGGTGTAATAGATCCGCCAGGGCCATATTTTCCGTGGCGCGCTCCGAGGAGTAGCGCCCCAACCAATGCAGCCCAGCCACCAACAGAATGCACCAGGGTTGAACCCGCAAAGTCTTGGAATTCAGCACCAGCAACGGTTTTGATCCAGCTCGTATCGGCACCGGAGGCCAACCAACCTGCACCCCATTTCCAGGCACCTTGGATCGGGTAGATGAAGCCTGTCAGAACGATAACAAAAATCAGAAACGGCCACAGCTTGATGCGTTCGGCCAGCGTGCCAGAGACAATCGACGCTGTCGTGGCACAAAACACCATTTGGAAAAACCAATCGGAGCCGGCCGAATAGGTACCAGGATCGCTTGCTGGATCGGGAATGACCTTTGGACCAAATGATCCCATAAAGCCACCGGCAACGCCGTCGTACATCAGGTTATATCCGACTGCCCAGTACATGATGCCGGCGAACGAAAACAACGCAACGTTCTTGGTGCATTGCATGGCGACATTTTTGGTTCGCACAAGGCCAGCTTCAAGCATGGCAAAACCGGCTGCCATCCACATCACCAAGAAACCGCCAATCAAAAACAACAGCGTGTTGAGAATGTATTGCGTTGATACGGCCGCTTCCGTTGATGCAGCGGGGGCCGCAGCCGTAGCCGTATCCTGTGCGTGCGAAGGCAATATTGTAACGAGCGATAAGACCAAGGCGGCAAGGCATGGCAATGCGAGCCGGTCAAGTAGGCGCCTATTCATTTTGTAGCTCCTGTTGTGCAGGTTTTTGAGACAATCTGTGTTGGAGTGTTCACTACGCGGTGACAGCTAAAGAGCTGCGTCATCAGATTCGCCTGTGCGAATCCGGAGCGTGTGTTCGATGGGCGTGACAAAAATTTTGCCGTCGCCGATTTGTCCGGTTTTGGCAGCCTTGGCGACGGTTGCGACAGCGTCATCGAGTTTCGCTGACGGCACCGCGACTTCAATTTTGATTTTGGGAACGAAGGTCACGGCGTATTCAGCGCCGCGGTAAATTTCCGTGTGTCCCTTTTGTCGGCCGAAGCCTTTGACCTCACTAACCGTCATGCCTTCGAGGCCGAGCGTCGTGAGCGCTTCGCGCACATCATCCAATTTGAATGGCTTGATCACTGCGGTGATGAGTTTCATGGCACCTGTGTCCTTAGTTTTTGTGTGTTCAAGTGCTGGCCGCAGGCGCGTATTTGTCCCCCAGACCAGCCCATGCGCGTTAACCTTTCAAGCGCTGTGCCAACCCATGCTAAAGTGGTGTAATATCTTGTTTTAAAAAGAAAAAAAGGCTTTGACCCAACGTTGGATCAAGCCTTCTTCAAGTAGTCAATGCCTAAAATATAGGCTGATAACATAAGATGCCTACTATTTAATCATCTTACTATTTCAGCACAAAAGCGGTGTCGCGTTTGCGCACTAAGCCCTCTTGGGTCACCGACGCCACCAGTTGGCCATCACGGGCGAAAACCTGTCCGCGGCAAAACCCGCGCGCGCCATGCGCGTTGGGGCTTTCCTGACTGTACAAGAGCCAATCATCGACGCGGAATGGTCGATGAAACCACAGTGCATGATCAAGGCTCGCCAATTGAATGTCATTGTCAAACATCAGTTTGCCGTGCGCGATAAGGGCTGTGTCGAGAAGGGTGAAGTCAGAAGCATAGGCCAGCACGCAGTGGTGCAAGCTTTGATCATCGGGCAACGTGCCGTTGGCGCGGAGCCACACGTTCTGTGCCGGGGCATGCTTTTCGCGGTTCATATAGCGGCTAACGTCGACCGGGCGCATATCAACCGGGTGCTTCTTTTTCCAGTACTTCTGCATGCCCTCAGGTAGCTTATCGATGAACTTCTCCATCAAAACCGCGGCGCTGGGAAGCTCCTCTGGCGGTGGCACGTCTGGCATTTTTGCTTGATGATTGAAGCTTTCCTCGTTGCCGTGAAAGGAAACACTCATAGAAAAAATCGTGTTGCCGTGTTGTTGGGCTTTGACATGGCGATTGGTGAAACTGCCACCGTCGCGGGTACGCTCGACATCATAGACAATGGGGATCGTTGGGTCGCCGCCAATGAGAAAGTAGGCATGCAAAGAATGCGCTGTGCGCGGGCTTGGAACAGTACGGGAAGCGGCGACAAGCGCCTGCCCGAGGACCTGGCCTCCATAAACACGCTGCCAGCCGATATCAGGGCTGACCCCGCGGAACAGGTTTTCTTCGAGTGTTTCAAGATCGAGAAGCTTAAGAAGGCCTTCAACCGGTTGTTTTGGTTCTTGGTTCGCGGCAGCCATGAATTATCCTATGATCGTGTCCCGTGCTTTGAATACCGTAGCGCAGCCGGTGTCACACGCAAGGGTCGGTTTGAAATCAAGCGAGGGTCTTTTGTCTGACCTTAAGACACCAAAGCACTTTGATGTTGTCATTGCCGGTGCAAGCTTTGCTGGCTTGGCGCTGGCAAGAGCGTTGGCTGACGAAAGCCGCGGCAGTCTGCGCATTGCGTTGGTGGAACGCCGAGATGGCACTCAAGATCAGCCATTGGAGGATGCACGCGCATTCGCGCTATCCGCGTCATCACGGTATTTGTTAGAACGCCTTGGCGTGTGGGTTCAGATTGCAGATGACGCGCAGCCTGTGACGACCATAGAGATTACAGATTCCTCCCTCGATTCAGGAATCCGCCGTGTGCTCCTGTCGTGGGAAAACCGCATCCCCAACGGTGATCCAGCATCTTACATCGTACCGGCCCCTCGTTTACACGCGGCCCTAACCAAAGCGGCTATGGACGATGCAGCAATCACCATCCTGCAACCAGCTGAAATTGTGTCTTCAAAAACTGTTGGATCTAGCCAACAAGTGGTCTTGCAAGACGGTCGCACGCTGCACGCGACGCTTGTTGTTGCAGCGGACGGTCAAAAATCGCCATTGCGATCGATGCACGACTTAAAAACAGTCCGGCAGACGTATGACCAAATCGGCATTGTTACAACAATAGCGCATCAAAAACCGCATAACAGCACAGCTGTACAACACTTCCTGCCAGGTGGGCCGTTTGCAATTCTGCCGCTGATGGGCAATCGCAGTTGTATTACCTGGAGTGAAACAGCAGCTGAGGCGTCACGCATTTTGGATGGTGAGGATGCGTTGTTCTTATCCGAACTGGACACACGTCTTGGTGGACGGCTTGGCGCCATTGAAGTCGTAGGGCCCCGTCAATCCTGGCCCCTGTCCATGCACTTGGCGCACAGCTATATCGCGGAACGGTTTGCCTTGATCGGAGACGCGGCACACACCGTACATCCGATTGCCGGACAGGGACTTAACCTCGGTTTCAGAGACGTAGCAGCATTGGTTGATGTGGTGATGGATGGCGCAAGCCTTGGTTTAGATATTGGCCGGCTTGATGTTCTTGAGCGCTATGAGCGTTGGCGGCGGTCTGACTCTGCTTTCT
>JAHZKN010000307.1 GCA_022600335.1 Alphaproteobacteria bacterium | reverse complement strand
GTTGGGCATAGCCACCCCACCAACGTCATCCCCGTGCAGACGGGGATCCAGCCGAGCTGAGAGCGGGCAATCCATTGGAACGTTATTGGATGCCGGCCGTCCATACGAAGCATGGCTCCGCCATGACGCCGGGATGACGGTAGAGTGCGATGCAACCGCAGTTCCCACTTTTGGGCGATATGCTGTAGAGGCATCTCTAATTGGGGCGTTTTGTCCCCAAAGCGCTGCCGCCTTTGCAACTTTGGCCGCTGTTGGTGTACAAGGCCCCATCTCATCACCACCTGTCGTTTGGAACGGAAGGCTTCTCTCCATGGCAACCGTCATTCTTGTCATTCATCTCATGATCGCGGCGGCCATGATCGGCGTCGTGTTGATGCAAAAATCTGAAGGTGGTGCTCTGGGGATCGGCGGCAGCGGCGGTGGCGGCGGCGGTGGTGGTTTTCTCACCGGTCGCGGGCAAGCCAATCTGCTGACGCGTGTGACGGCGGGTCTGGCCATGGCTTTTTTTGCCACCAGCATTGCGTTAACGATATTGGGTCAGCGGTCGGGTAGTGGTGACGAATCGATTTTTGATCGCACGACAGCCCCTGCCGCAGTTGAAAAGACAACGACGCCAAGTAAAGAAGCGCCCGCCAAGGCGGATGATGAGCCAAGCGGCGGCATTCTCGATAAACTGAAATAGGCGTATTCACTCGCCTGTAGCGTGCAATTCACCGCGGATTGACGGGGCCGGTTATGGCTTCGTGGCAACACTTTGCGCACCGGGTCATTTTGTTGCTTCGAATCAGCCAACGTCTGTGTATTCTACACGCCCATGCAACGGTACATCTTCATTACCGGTGGCGTGGTCTCCTCTCTTGGTAAAGGCCTTGCTTCCGCCGCGCTTGGCGCGCTTCTGCAATCGCGCGGGTATTCCGTGCGGCTGCGCAAACTCGATCCCTATCTGAACGTCGATCCGGGAACCATGAGCCCTTACCAGCACGGTGAAGTGTTTGTTACCGATGACGGTGCGGAGACGGATCTCGACCTCGGACACTATGAGCGCTTTACTGGTGTGCCGGCCAGTCAATCTGACAACATCACCACCGGTCGTATTTATCAGAGCATTATCGCGAAAGAGCGCCGCGGTGATTATCTCGGTGGGACGGTGCAGGTGATCCCGCACGTCACCGATGCGATCAAAACCTTTGTCGTAACCGGTAATGAAGACATTGATTTTGTCCTGGTTGAAATTGGTGGCACGGTCGGCGACATCGAAGCGCTACCGTTCTTTGAAGCCATTCGCCAGGTTGGTAACGATCTGCCGCGCGGGTCTGCGATCTATGTGCACCTGACTTTGATGCCGTACATCCCATCGGCGGGTGAGCTAAAGACCAAACCGACACAGCACTCGGTCAAGGAGCTGCGCTCGATTGGTATCCAACCTGATGTTCTGATGTGCCGTTCGGATCGCGAAGTGCCCGCTTCTGAGCGGCGCAAAATCGCGCTGTTCTGTAACGTGCGCGAAGAAGCGGTGATACAGGCGCTTGATGTCGCCTCTATTTACGATGTGCCGCTGGCCTATCATCGTGAGGGTTTGGATGAGCAGGTGTTGGCGGCGTTTGACATTCAGGATGCGCCTGAGCCCGACCACAAGCGCTGGGACACCATCTCGCAGACCATTGCCAATCCAGAAGGTGAAGTGGTGATTGCCATTGTTGGCAAGTACACTGGACTCAAAGACGCGTACAAGTCGTTGACTGAAGCGCTTGTACATGGCGGCATTGCCAATCGCGTTAAGGTGCGTTTGGAATGGATTGAGAGCGAAGTCTTTGAGCGTGAAGACCCGGCTCCCTATTTGGACGATGTCAGCGGCATATTAGTGCCCGGTGGGTTTGGTGAACGCGGCGCGGAAGGCAAAATTCTGGCGGCAAAATTTGCCCGCGAGCGCGGTGTTCCTTATTTCGGCATTTGCTTTGGTATGCAGATGGCGTGTGTCGAAGCCGCCCGCAATCTTGCCGGCATTGAAAACGCAACGTCGACAGAGTTTGGCGAAAGCGGCGAACCGGTCGTTGGCTTGATGACCGAGTGGATGCAAGGCGATGAACTCGAGCAACGCAACGTGGATGGTGACTTGGGCGGTACGATGCGACTTGGGGCATTTCCGGCAAAGCTTGAGCCGGGTAGCCGCATCGCAGAGATCTATGGGCAAAGGGACATTTCAGAACGCCACCGCCATCGCTTCGAAGTCAACATGCGTTACCGCGAGCGCCTGGAAGCAGCCGGGCTCAAATTTGCAGGCCTGTCGCCGGATGGCTTGCTACCAGAGACGGTGGAGTATGCCGATCACCCGTGGTTCATTGGCGTCCAATTCCACCCGGAACTTAAATCGCGCCCGTTTGAGGTCCATCCGCTGTTTGAAAGCTTCATTGCCGCGGCCGTGAAGCGCAGCCGGTTGGTTTAGTCCTTGCGGACACTGAGCTCACAGGTTGGATGAGGGCGCGGCTCGTCTTCTCGTGATTTCCTACCACGCCCCTTAGATCTCGCAGGTTAAATGGGGTACGATATCTAGTTGCAATTCATTCCTAATTGCATATAGTTGCGATCGCAAAAGCAGACCCCTGAAATTGCGATGGCGTATCAAGACATGAATAGCTCACTTGGCCGTAGATTATCCGTAGCAGCCCTATTGGCCTCAGTGTTGGCGCTCGTTGGTAACGCTGCTTTTGCTGACAGCGTGTTGCGTCCTTTGACAACGGATCGCCCTGACCTCACGGAAAGTCCATTCACCGTCAACGCCGGACATGTTCAGGTTGAAAGCACGCTCGTTGGATATTCCAAATCACGCACCGACGGTGATGGAATTCACGAAGATGCATTCGAATTTGCAACCACTAATGTTCGCGTCGGCTTGACGGAGCGCAGCGAGTTAAATGTGGCTTGGCAGCCCTTTGGAATAGTCACCCGTCATCAAAGGGGTGGCGCTCAAGATCTGCGTGATGACGGCGTGGGATCGCTGCAAATTAGTGCCAAGATCAATCTTTTTGGCAACGACCGCTTCGAAAAGGTTGGTGACACAGCACTCGCAGTGCTGCCGTTTGTGACAATCCCT
>JAHZKN010000306.1 GCA_022600335.1 Alphaproteobacteria bacterium | reverse complement strand
TGCACATCGCATTCTCGATACAGCTAAAACGACCCACTTTCTGCCTCAGTAGCCAAACTGAATATTCTCGTTCGTGGCTGAATTGCGACATAATTGCCTGAAAACTTCAGCTCGGCCAGCAGATGGCATCATTTTGTTTTTCGTACATCTGTGCTCTATGATAGTCACTTCTACAGGTTCTGTCTGCGATTCGCGGGTCACATTTTGAAAATCTACCGTCAAATCATTGCAGCACTTATGCTGGTAATTTATGCGCCCACGGCTGTTCTGGCGGGCGCTCCGCTTCTTGTGTGCCAGGATGCGAACGGCCACCAGCAGATCGAGTGGCACACAACCAAGGCTGGCCATGCCCACATTACAAGCCATGCTGCCCACGAAGACTCTGGCCAAGGCGTTGAAAATTCTCATTCTCACGATGGTGGTTGTGTAGACCGCGACGTTGTTTCGAGTTCCACGCTGTTGAGCCGCCTTCTAGCGGCAACGTCATCGCTGGAACCTGACACGGCCCATGATCAGTCAGGCGGTGATCAAACCGATACGACTGGCGGCGTTAGCGGCGCTTTATTGCTTTTTTCAGAACACGTCGACTCGGCTTCCGTCCAGCATGGGCTTTCGCTGCCATATTTTCAGCTATTGCAGCTTAAGACGGTTGTGCTGCGAATTTAGTTTTCCGACTTGAATAGAATTTGATGGGACGACCTTGCGAGAGGTTGACCTCCCTCTTCCATTGGCATTTTCAAAGTCGGACTCATGACAGTTATTCTGCCAGCATCGCTCAACCGATCTCAAATTTTTGTCGTGCTTGTTGGCGCATTCTCTATCGGCGGATGCGCTGCAGATCCTTTGAGTGTCGCCAATACCACAGAAATTAATGCAACGGCACTTACCGATCGCGACCTTCCGAGGCGGCCGTTTGCACCAGTACCAGGACGGGAGCCTGGGGAAACCGGCGCGCCTCCGTATGTGGACAGCTTAACCCTCGGTCAAGCTGTTGGGAGGGTATTAAATTACAATCCAGGTATTAAGGCCGCATTTTATGAAATCGAAGCAAAACATGGCGAAGCGGCACAAGCAGCTGTCAAGCCGAACCCGGACCTAGCGTTTGAGGTTGAAAATTTTGGTGAAGGTGTTGAACCCGAGGCTACGCTGCAACTGAGCCAGGTCATCGAACTCGGCGACAAGCGCGTAAAGAGGTTGCGTGCTGCTGAGCTGGATGCAGCTGTCGCTGGCTGGGACTATGAGGGCCGTCGTGTTGAGGCAATCGCGCTAGCGGCAGACGCCTTTGTCGACGTCCTTGCTACTCAAGAGCGGCTAAAAGTTCTGGAGGACTTCGTTGGTGTGTCCGATCGCACTGTCAGAAGTGTGAAGGCGCGTGTGACCGCTGGAAAATCGAGTCCCATTGAAAATGATCGTGCGGCTGTGACACATGCCCGGTCAAACGCTATTTTACAAAGTGAGAAAGCAAAACTTATCTCTGCCAAGAGAAAGTTGGCGGCACTGTGGGGTTCCACTCAAACAGATTTTTCACGCGCCTCAGGTCAACTTGCACAAAATCGATCTGTGCCGACGCTTGATCGCATCCAGGCCTACCTCACGGCAAATCCCGACGTCGCACGCTGGTCGGATGAAATCGGACGCAGGCACGCTCTGCTTGCAGTGGAACACTCAAAGACGATTCCCGACGTAACGTTGTCTGCTGGATTACGTCGGTTCGAAGAGACAGATTCAACTGCGTTTCTGGCGTCGGTATCCATGCCAATCCAAATTTTTGATCGTAATGTAGGTAATGTGGTTGCCGCGGAGCGACGCATTGACAAAGCTTCCTTTGAGGAAGAGGCCGCTCGAAGCACTCTGTCACGCACTGTAGTTGAAATATACGGCCAGCTTACCGTAGCCGCTGAACAGCTAAAAACCTTAAAAAAATCTGTCATTCCTGCCGCAGAGCGCGCATTTGCAAAAACAAGAGTTGGCTACAACGAGGGCAAATTCGATCTGTTAAATGTGCTTGATACTCAACGCGCGATCTTCGAGGCGCGACTCGATTTCGTCAATGCCAAAGCTGCGTATGAAAAGGCCAGGGTGCAGCTGGAAGCTCTAATCGGAAGGAGGCTTTCAGATGTTTGATGGCTTGTACCTAGAATGTTCAAAGCGAGGGCAAACGAAATCATGAGTTGGAAAGGTGCATTCGCAATCGCATTTCTATTAGCGATATTATCCGGCATCTGGAGCTTTAAGGAGTTTGGCTCAAAACCTGAGACGGCGGCTGTTGCAGATGATCATGATGCCCATGGCAACGAAAGCTCCGGACATGCAGACGAGAAGTCAAATTCCGACAAAAGTCATGGTCACGATCACGCCGAGGTACATGGGGCGTCGGGAAGCGTCGAGGGTCTTGTCCGGTTATCTGGTGTGCAGATCGAAAAAGCGGGCATTGACGTAGCACCAGCAGCCTCCGGAACCTTAGTCAAAGAAATTTCAGTGCCAGGCCAAGTCAGTCTCAATCTGAATCGCAAAGTTGAGATTGTGCCGAAGGTATCTGGAACCGTGTTCGAGGTCAGAAAGAACCTGGGCGACGAGGTGCAATCGGACGAAACAGTTGCCATCCTTGAAAGTCGAGAGATTGCCGAGGCAAAAGGTGACTACAGGGCAGCCCACGGAAGGGAACAGCTTGCGCGGTCCAGCTATGAGAGGGAAAAGCGACTTTGGAAGCAACGGGTCACGGCTGAACAAGACTACTTAAATGCAAGAGCCGAACATCAAGTTGCTAAGATCAAGCTTGAACAAGTCCACCAACGACTTCACGCGTCGGGGCTCGAAGAAAAAGAGATCGATGCATTATCTCGCAGCTTGGACGATGAAGAAAAATTGCGACTTTATGAAGTACGCTCGCCGATTTCAGGACGAGTGATTGGACGTGAGTTGGTACGGGGTCAGATCGTTGCAACAGATAAGCCTATATACACGATTGCGGATCTTTCTACCGTCTGGGTCGAATTAGCAATTCCTCCAGGAGACTTGTCCTTTGCCAAAGTCGGGCAAGATGTTTCGGTGCAGAGCGGCACTCGAAAAACCACAGGAAAGGTCCTTTTCGTTAGCCCAGTAACGGACCCAAAAACGCGCAACGCCAAGGCAATAATTGAATTGTCAAATTCGGGAAATATTTGGCAGCCTGGCGATTTTGTGAAGGCGCAGCTCGCTGCGGCCGAATATCATGCTGACATCATAGTTCCAAAGGAAGCTGTGCAAACGATTAAAGGCACAAAAGCCGTTTTCGTTTCGCACAAAGATGGATTTATGACGCGCTTTGTAACGACGGGACGAGAAGACTCTCGCCACATCGAAATTCTCACGGGCCTTGAATTTGGCGAATTCATTGCAGTGAAGAATGTGTTCACTCTAACCGCAGAACTCGGAAAAGCCGAGGCTGAACACGCACATTAGGTGTGAGGAGAAATTTAGTTGATCGAGCGCATCCTTCGATTTTCAATCGAGCACCGGATTTTGATCGTCCTTGCAACATTGGCACTCGCGTCATGGGGCATGCACTCCTTGCAGCGGCTACCAATTGATGCAGTGCCAGACATCACCAACAATCAAGTTCAAATCAACACCGAAGCGCCGTCTCTATCGCCGTTTGAAATTGAAAAATCGGTGACCTTTCCGATTGAAACCGCGCTAGCTGGAATTCCCGGTCTTTCCTACACGCGCTCGTTATCTCGAAACGGATTCAGCCAAGTGACAGCTGTGTTTGAAGATAACGTCGACATATATTTTGCCCGAACACAAATCTCTGAACGATTGAACCAAGCTAAGGATTCCTTGCCTTCAGGAGCGGAGCCCAAAATGGGTGCCGTTTCGACTGGCCTTGGTGAAATTTACATGTGGACCGTGTCCTACGTTCATCCGAAGGGCAAAGGTGCAGAAATTCAAGATGGAACGCCTGGGTGGCAATCAGACGGCAGCTTTTTGACGCCAGAAGGACTGTCTTTGAGGAAAGACTTTGAATTTGCCTCATACTTGCGGACCGTACAAGACTGGATTGTGCGACCTCAACTCAAGAACGTGCCCGGTGTTGCGGAAGTCGATGCAATTGGCGGCTACGAGCAACAGTATCAAGTTCAACCAAGCCCAGCCAAACTTCAGGCACTTGGCCTTTCTCTGAAAGACGTTATCGAAGCCCTTGAAAAGAATAATACGAGCGTTGGCGCTGGCTACATCGAACGGCAGGGTGAAAGCTATGTTGTTCGCGCCGATGGCCGCCTTGAGACCATACGTGATATCGCAAATGTCGTACTGACGACGCGCGCTGGCGTGCCCGTTTATCTCAAAGATGTTGCAGAGGTCGGGCTCGGTCGAGAGTTGCGAACCGGGGCGGCAAGTTCCAACGGAGCCGAGGTGGTCGTAGGCACTGCCATGATGTTGAAAGGTGCGAACAGTCGCACGGTCGCAGCCGCAGTGCATGAAAAACTCCAGTCAATTAAAAAAGGTCTGCCAGATGGCATCGAGATCACGACCGCGCTCAACCGGACAAAGCTTGTCGATGCCACCATCCGTACCGTCGCCAAGAATCTTACCGAAGGCGCCTTGCTAGTCATTGTTGTCCTCTTTGTTTTGTTGGGAAACTTTCGTGCCGCTTTAATCACCGCGCTCGTTATTCCAATATCAATGTTGATGACCGCAACCGGCATGTTGAAATACGGCTTATCTGCAAATCTGATGAGTATGGGTGCGTTGGATTTCGGTCTAATTGTCGATGGTGCCGTGATCATCACAGAGAACTGCTTGCGGCGCCTCGCTGAACGTCAGCACAAATTGGGCCGCCAGCTAGATCTGACCGAAAGACTTCATGAAGTCATGGCGGCCAGTAAGGAAATGATTCAACCAACCGTTTTCGGCCAAGCCATCATCATTACCGTATATTTTCCACTTCTCACGTTTACG
>JAHZKN010000305.1 GCA_022600335.1 Alphaproteobacteria bacterium | reverse complement strand
GTGGTGACCGCGTTCGCCGTGGTGATGTTATTGCAAAGGCCGGTAAGACGGGAGACGTGGCGCAGCCTCAAGTGCACTTTGAAGTGCGTCAGGGACAAAAGCCGGTTGATCCGGTGCCGTTTATGGAACGGCTTTAGGCAGACATACAAAACGATTATCCAAGAGCAAACAGAGCCACCAAATTGGTGGCTCTGTTTTTTTGCGCCCTCCACAGCTAGAACACTGCAGAAAATATGATGAGTCCACGACACTTGTCTACAGCGCTAAACAAACGCCTTGGCGTCCGGCAAGATCTTGAATGAATTGCCAGGCCACGCGGCCAGAGCGGGCCCCGCGAGCCATGCTCCAGGCCAGCGCTTGTCGTTTAAGTTCTGTGTCCACAATTGCGATATCGAAGTGGTCAGCATAACCGCGGACCATTTCGAGATATTCGTCTGGGCTACAGCTGTGAAACCCAAGCCAAAGACCAAAGCGATCAGAGTGTGACACTTTTTCTTCCACGGCCTCTGACGGGTGAAGCGCAGTTGCGCGTTCATTCTCGACCATATCGCGCGGCATAAGGTGACGCCTGTTGGATGTCGCGTAAAATATAACGTTGTCGGGCCGCCCCTCAACGCCACCCTCAAGCACGGCCTTAAGAGATTTGTATGAGGTGTCGTCGGCATCGAAGGAGAGGTCATCTGTGAAAATGATGAACGCCTCAGATCTGTTGCGCAGCTGTGTGAGGCAGTGGGGCAACGTATTGATGTCTTCGCGATGGATTTCGACCAACTTCAGGCGTTTCAGTTTTTGATCACGCGATGTGTCGGCAGCAACAGCCCCATGAACAGCCTTGACCAGACTGGATTTGCCCATTCCGCGCGCGCCCCACAACAATGCGTTGTTGGCAGGCAAACCTTTGGCAAAGCGCTCGGTGTTTTCCTTTAGCTGGCTAAGCTGCATATCGATGCCCCTGAGTAACCGGAGCGGAAGCCGGTTAACAGTCTCAACGGACTGGAAAGTCGCAGCTGTGGCTTGCCAAACAAAAGCGTCGGCGATTGTAAAATCAGGCGTGGAACGGGGCGCAGGAGCAAGGCGCTCAATGGCGCTAACGAGCCGCTCAAGCAGCGATGAGGAGGGGGAGGTCTGAGACATGCGGGCTTTCGGAGCGAGACTTTCAGTTGGGTGCAGCGCGGTGCGTGAGCGTGTTCGTGACAACGGGCGGAAAGTTCTTTCTTGATCCCCGGATAGGGCCGTGTTGGCCCTGGCGCTCTTTTAGCGCTCACAGTGGCACGGCGGCTAGCCAAAAGCGGGCTAAGAGCCGCGGCTGGGAAGGTTGCAAAGTGGCGCGGCACCTCTATATTCCGTGCAACTTCATGAGGTGGCTAGTGGGCTGACGCTGATCTCAGCGTCTGTCTCGGCCTGGATGATGGCTGGAGGTTTCGGGGTTGATGTTTATTTTGCCTGCATATGCACAAGGCGGCGCTGGCGGCGGTGATGCGCTCGGTGGCTTTCTGATCCCCATGCTGTTGATGGTGGTGATCTTCTATTTTCTCCTTATCCGCCCGCAGCAGCAGCGCGCTAAAGAGCATCGCGAGATGGTGGCAAAAGTTCGCCGTGGCGACACAGTCGTCACATCCGGCGGCATGATTGGCCGCGTCACCAAAGCGCTAGACAATTCTGACGAAATTGAAGTTGAGCTGGCTGACAGCCTCAAGGTGAGAATCCTGCGTTCAACACTTTTGGACATCCGCTCAAAAAATGAACCCGTGAAAGACTAACATCAGCAGAGCAACGTTCACGCTTTGCGATTGAATCAATTTCCAATCAGTGTGTGCTCTTTAGTCCGAGGAGTAGCGCTGGGAAGACCAAGAAAGACGCTGTTTCCATGTTGCAATTCACACGTTGGAAGATCATTGCCATTGCGCTGATATGTTTGACGGGTATCCTTACCGCTCTGCCCAACTTTTTTACTGAAGAGCAGCTCAAAGCTTGGCCAGATTTTGTGCCAAAGAATCAATTGAGCCTTGGGCTGGATCTAAGCGGTGGTGCGCACCTGCTGCTGGCCATGGATGCCAATGATTTGCGAAAGGATTGGCAGGGGACCATCCGGGAAGACTCGCGAAAACAGCTACGCGACGCAAAAATTGGTTTCAAGGCGATTGGCGCGACCGAAAAAGGCGTTCAAATTCGGCTCGTCAAGCCAGAGGACAGAGACAACGCAGTCACGCAGCTGAAAAAATTGGTGCAACCCATTGGCAATATTCTATTGGGCTCAAGCACCGATGACATCGAAGTTGTCGAAGGTGATTCACCGGACCTCATCTACGTGCGGCCAACAGAAGGTGGATTTGATGAGCGCGTATCGCAAGCCGCAGGCGCATCAATTGAAACCGTTCGTCGCAGGGTGGACGCTGTTGGTACGACAGAACCAAACATTGTCCGCCAAGGGCGTGATCGCATCCTGGTTCAGGTGCCGGGCTATGACAATACAACCAAACTCAAAGAACTGATCGGGCAAACCGCCAAGCTGACGTTTCACGCGGTTCATTCACGCATCACAGCTGAGGAGGCGCGCCAGACGCGTGTTCCGTTAGGCTATAAACTCTATGAGTATGCTGATGAAGAGGAAGGCGTTGACATCCTTTTGCTAGAGCGTCCCATTGTGCAAGGCGAAGACCTTGTCGATGCGCAACCCGGATTTGATTCGCGTACCAATGAACCGATCATTTCATTTCGTTTCAACCAATCGGGTGCCCGCAAGTTTGGAAAGTTCACACAGGACAATGTCGGTGCTCCGTTCGCAATTGTCTTGGATGACAAAGTGCTTTCGGCGCCTGTGATCCGCGAACCTATCCTCGGTGGCTCGGGTCAGATCTCCGGCAATTTTACCGTTGATAGCACCAACAATCTGGCCATTCAGTTGCGCTCAGGCGCGTTGCCGACAAAGTTGACCATCGTCGAAGAGCGAACAGTTGGACCAAGTCTTGGTTCAGACTCGGTTGCTGCCGGTCGCATCGCAGGCGTCATCGGATTGACGGCGGTGACGGCATTCATGATCTTTGCTTATGGCTTGTTCGGCATTTTTGCCATGGTGGCGGTTCTCATCAACCTCATATTGATTGTTGCAGTGATGTCGACGATCGGATCGACATTGACACTGCCTGGCATCGCCGGTCTGGTGTTGACAGTAGGTATGGCGGTGGATGCCAATGTGTTGATATTTGAGCGCATTCGAGAAGAATTGCGCAATGGTAAGACGCCGATATCAGCGATTGATGGCGGTTTTTCTAAAGCCTTTGGCACCATCCTCGATTCCAATTTGACTACGCTGATTGCGGCTATTGTCATGTTCTGGCTTGGTGCTGGTCCAGTGCGTGGATTTGCGGTGACCTTGTCGCTTGGAATTTTTGCCACCGTCTTTACTGCCTTCACAGTGACCCGTCTGTTGGCATCGATTTGGGTGTCTCGTCAGAAATCAAAACGGATTGCGGCACCGCTATAAGCAGATCGCAGGAACAAGGGATAAGGAACCGACAGCATGTTTAAAGGCGTCGATTTTTGGCCACACAAGACCATCTTCGAAATCATGAAGGTGCGCAAAGGCTTTGTGTTGGCCTCGATTGTAGCCGTCGCTCTTGCCATTGGCTTGCTCGCAACCAAAGGCCTGAATTTTGGTATCGACTTCAAGGGAGGTTCGCTCTTTGAAGTGCACAGTGCGTCGGGTCCTGTTGACATTGCAGGGTTGCGCAAGAGTATCGGTGCGCTCGGTCTCGGCGATGTTCAAATTCAGAGTTTTGGCTCTGAAGACGAGGCGTTGATCCGCGTTGAGCAACAACCAGGTGGCGAAGAAGCACAGCAAGCCGCGTCAGAGAAAGTCAAACAGGCTCTGGGCGATAATGTTGAGATTCGCCGCGTCGAAGTGGTTGGAGGAGCTGTTTCGAGCGAACTGAAACAGGCCGGCATCTACGCTTGTCTATCTGCCATTCTAGGAATTCTCATTTACATCTGGTTTCGCTTTGAGTGGCAATTTGGTGTGGCTGCTATTCTTGCTCTTGTGCATGACCTGTTGATTACGTTGGGCGTGTTCAGCTTTTTGGGGCTTGAGTTCGGATTGACGGAGGTGGCTGCACTGTTGACGCTTGCCGGTTACTCTATCAACGATACCGTGGTCGTGTTTGACCGCATACGCGAAAACCTACGCAGGTATAAAAAAATGGCGTTAGACGAGCTGATGAATTTGTCGATCAATCAGACCTTGTCACGCACCATTCTGACAGGTGTCACGACAGCACTCGCAATCCTCGCCTTGTTTGTCTTTGGCACTGAAGTCATACGCGGCTTTTCGTTTGCAATGTTGTTTGGTGTCGCTATCGGAACCTGGTCGTCGATTTTTGTTGCCTCACCATTCTTGATGTGGATTGGCATTGATCGCAATTGGACCACGGCGGATGCGAAGAGCATTTCGGCGCGCGCCTAAAGGGTGCGGGGGCTGCACGGTGCTGCGAGCGGAGGCCGTTGATGGCAGTTGACGATCCGCATCTACCGCAACAAGTGCCAATCGAGGCCTATGGGGATGGCGGTTTTCGCTTTGCGGGCATGCGCCATGCAGGATCATTACTCAGCCTGCCATCAGGTCTTTACGGCTGGCGACCCACAAACCTTGATGATGTTACGGTTGAGGATCTGGCATCACTTATTGGGCAGCGGGATATAATACCTTTTGTCCTATTTGGTGTCGGCGAGACGCTCAAACCGCTACCAGCGCCGTTGCTTGAGGCGTTGAAGGATAAAGGTATTGCCGCGGAGCCCATGGACACTGGTGCAGCGTGCCGCACACACAACGTTTTGCTCGCTGAACAGCGGGCGGTTGCTGCAGCGCTGTTGCAAATCCCGTAAGATCTCGGGATGGCGACAGATACTGGCAGCACTGCAGAAGTCACCGACGGCGTGCGGCAGCTTGCTAACGTTGCACGCGATCATGCCTATGATCGGTATGTCCAGGCGCTGCTGATAAAGCCGGCGTCGTTGCGGCCTGAGTTTTTTCTGCTTGCCGCGTTTCATGGCGAACTTGCTCGAATACCATTTCTCGTGCGCGAACCCATGATGGGGGAAATTCGCCTGCAATGGTGGCGTGACGTTGTTCTGGCGGCGCGCGCGGTAGAGCTAAATGAACCAATTAATTTTGGCAGTCCGTTAGCAAACCAAGTGGTCCAGTTTTTGGTTCGAAATCGAAAATCGGAGACAGCGTTTGACGCGCTCATCGATGCGCGTGGCGCTGAACTTTCTTCAGAAGCGTTTACTGATGAACGAGCGTTTGAAGGCTATTTGGACGGCATTGCAACGCGCCAATTAGAGGTTGGCTCAGAACTGCTCGGCCTGACGGTCGATGAAGATGCAAAGAATGCGCTGCAGGCTGCAGGTCGCGCTATTGCCATAGCTGAGGTCGCGCAACGGCTGCCACGACATCTATCGTTGGGACGTTGCCCTGTGCCGCTGTCAGTTGTTGCTTGTAAAATACTCGACCAAGTTCCGTTGGAAGAATTTGATCATCTCATTAGAAACGCGATTGCGGCATTGGCGGATCGTGCCAAGGACTACCTGGCGGCGTATCGCGGGGCGCAGGCGCGTTTGTCCCCAAAAATGACCCAGGTTGCCCTGCCATTGGCCCTTGTCGAGCCGTATTTTCAGGCTTTGCACAAGCGCTCTTGGGACCCCATGCAAACTGCATCCCCCAAGACGCCAATGACCCGATTTGTTCGCTTATGGTGGGCAGCAACCAGAAAGCGACTGTAGATGTGGATTTTCACTCAAGCGGTGCCGATGCAATGTTCCTTGTCATAAGAAAACTCATTCTATATTCGGGCGCAGCGATTGCCATCCTGTTGTCAGTGCTGCTGCAAATCTGTACGCTTTCAGCACAAGATGGTGTGCCTCAAATTTCTCAGCCAAGTGACCGCCAGTCAGGCGAGCAGCCGCAAGACATAAGGCTTCTTTGGCGGCTCGAAAATCCGTTTCGGTTTTTCAAAGACCCTCATGACACGGATGTGCACCGCGAAGTCTTTGAAGATTTACATGCATCTGAACGCTCGAGCCCTGTGTTGTCTGCTGAGCGCATTTTGAATGCAGGCAGCCAAGCTGGTTGGGCTGCAGCGATGTTTGAGAAGACCTGCTGGGATGCAGCCAGAAACCGCCATCGCTGCAAAAAGGGTGACTATATCAACCCAAAATCGCACGCTGTCCTCGCGACGCTAGAGGGTGTTGCTGAGCCAGATGCTGGCTGTGCATGGATTACATCTTCTCCGTTGCGCCACCGTGCACGGACAAAAACGATCACCGGTCCATGCGGTGGCCCGATGCGGTTTGAGGTGCCGTATCCCAAAGGCTTGCATGTGCGTGTCGAGATGGGTGGTCGCGTCGTTGCCGCTGAAACACTGGTAGTCCACGATGTACTTGTAGCCGCGATGGGCGATAGTTTTGCGTCAGGTGAAGGAAATCCGGATGTACCCGTTCGCTTTTCGCAAAAACGTGCACAGGGCTATGGCAAACTTGAAGGCAAGTTTGATCTGTCAGGCTATCCCGCACGAGACGGCAATTGGAAGGTCATCGGTGATGCGAAGTTCAATGCGCAAAACGCACGCTGGAATGATCACGCGTGCCATAGATCCCTCTATTCACACCAATTGCGGGCAGCGCTACAGCTTTCGTTGGAAGATCCGCATCGTGCAGTAACGTTTGTTGGTCTGAGTTGTTCCGGTGCTCAGGTCACATTTGGTTTGTTTCTGCGCTACAAAGGCAATGAATGGGTGCCCAATCCACCACAGTTGTCGCAGATTTCTGCGATATCTGTGGCTCAATGTGGGGAAAGCCGCGCACCAGAAGTGGATCTGCCCGAAGCCTATCACATGCGCGGTATCATCAAAGAACTGCAAGGTGGATTGGTGCTGCGCAAATGCAATCGCAAAAAGGCCCGTAAAATTGATCTTCTTTTAGTGTCGGCCGGGGGCAACGACATTGGATTTGCACGCCTTGTTGCCAATGCCGTCCTTGCCGATCAGTCGCTTCTTAAAAAGCTCGGCGGCTGGTTTGGGCAACTGCATGAAAAAAACCAAACGCAAACACTGCTCAGTGCCGTTGACGACAGATTGAAGGCGCTCAACCGGGCCTTCCATTCCATTTTGCATGTGCCGTGGAATGAGAGCGATCGCATTATCCTGACAGCATACCCCCCTATTGCGTTGCTCGGTGAAAACCTCAAAGTGTGTCCATCGGGTACGGCGGGTATGGACGTCATGCGCGCATTCGCTTTGTCTGAAAAACGCGCTCTAACCTCAACGTTACTGGCAGACAAGCTTCATCAAATCATGAAAAAAAGTGCGCGCGCCCACCATTGGAGCTTCGCCGATGTACACCGCCGCGCCTTTGTCGGCCGTGGTATTTGCGCAGGTGTCAATCAGGGCCCCTATGCGCAGGTCGATGATCTTCGCTTGCCGCGCAAAGTTGATGGGCGCTGGTTGCCTTATAATCCGGCTGACTATCGTGCCTATGCTTCTCGACAGCGTTGGTTCCGGACGCCCAACGATGCCTATCTCACAGCACACTTTCACGCCACAGGAACCGTGTTGCGCAAAGCATTGAGCTTAAATCGCTTGTCATGGTTTCAAGTGCTGTTGGCGTCAACCTATTCAGGTGCATTCCATCCAAATGCAGAAGGCCAAGCCGCGATTGCGGATGCCGTTGTGGCAAAAGCCCGGCGCGTGTTGAACAAGTATGCTCGTCGACGCTCAAGCCGGCGATAGT
>JAHZKN010000304.1 GCA_022600335.1 Alphaproteobacteria bacterium | reverse complement strand
TGCGCAACGCCTGTTGGCGCTCGGTACTCACCAAAGATTTCGCGCAATAAGCTGCCCCATTCGCCTGTGGTGACACCTGCCTTGGCACAAGCAATGGAGGGTTCCATTACATTGCGACCTTCGCGTGCAGCGTTTTCGAGGTCACTGAGGGCAGCTTTCACCACCCCTGCGTCACGTTCAGCGCGCCAGGCTTGCAGGCGCTCAATTTGATGCGCCTCGACAGCTGGGTCGATCACCTGGATTGCCCCCTCACCTGCCGAAAGCGGCGAGACTTCGGTTTCTGTCCACTTGTTGACGCCGACAACGATCTGTTCGCCACTTTCAATGTGCCGCAACCGCTCCGTATTGCTTTCAACGAGGGCGCGCTTCATGTAGTCAATCGCTGCAACCGCACCACCCATCTTATCGATTGAATTGAGTTCAGCGCGGGCTTGCTCTTTCAGCGCCGCAACCTTGCGGTTCATTTCAACGCTGCCATCGAAGATATCGCCGTATTCAAGTAGATCAGTTTCATAGGCCAGAATTTGCTGCATACGCAGTGACCATTGTTGGTCCCACGGCCGAGGCAGACCAAGCGCCTCATTCCACGCTGGCAACTGCACGGCGCGCGCCCGTGCATTCTTCGATAGCGTGACGGCTAACATTTCAATCAAGATGCGGTAGACGTTGTTCTCAGGCTGTGGTTCGGTCAGCCCTAATGAATTGACCTGCACGCCGTAGCGGAAGCGGCGGAATTTTGGATTTTCAACGCCATAGCGTTCGGCTGTAATTTCGTCCCATAACTCGACGAACGCTCGCATTTTGCAGATCTCAGTCACAAAACGCATGCCGGCGTTGACAAAGAACGATACGCGGCCGACGACGCGATCAAAGTCCTCGGCTTTGACTTCGCCAGACGCTTTTACAGTGTCGAGGACGGCTTGTGCTGTCGCCAATGCGAACGCCAGTTCCTGGACCGGTGTCGCGCCTGCTTCCTGCAGATGGTACGAGCAAACGTTGGTTGGGTTCCACTTTGGCAATTCGCGGGTCGAAAACACAATCGTGTCTTTAATCAACCTGAGAGATGGCTCAGGCGGGAAGACATATGTGCCACGCGATAGGTATTCTTTGATGATGTCGTTCTGAATCGTGCCGGTAAGAGCCTCGCGACTCGCACCTTGTTCATCAGCTACAGCAACATAGAGAGACAAAAGCCAAGCGGCTGTGGCGTTGATGGTCATCGACGTGTTCATTTTGTCGAGCGGAATACCATCCAACAGCGCGCGCATGTCACCGATGTGGCTGATCGGAACGCCAACCTTGCCAACCTCACCACGGGCCAATTCAAAATCGCTATCGTAGCCCGTTTGCGTTGGCAGATCGAAGGCGATAGACAGCCCGGTTTGACCTTTTGCCAGATTGGTTTTGTAGAGTTCATTGGATTTTGCGGCTGTCGAATGCCCAGCGTACGTGCGAATGAGCCAAGGTCGATCGCGTTCGGTTTTAGCCGAGGCAGATGAAGACTGCGGTGCAGTGCTGGAGTTGTCGTTCGAGCCTGACATTCTGGGGTTCCCTGGCAAAAACAGCAGGCACCATTTCTACCGCATTTGGCCTGGGGTGCAACGCAACACCAGTCACGGGTGTTGCCTGAGGCATGAATCCGATCGCGATATGAAGTCGCAGACGCGTATTGGTCAGACGCGCGCTGCGATCTTTCCAGGCTTGGTTCAGGCAGGCTTACAGCGCTCTATTTGTTCTGATGCAGCTTGGCAGCCTGCCAACTACGTATCGCATTGGTGATCATGTAGCCCAGCCGAGCAGTTAGGATCACGATGACAAGGCTTACGGCCAGCCCCAATATTCCCGATAAGAGGATGTTGGAATCTTTGTCAGTCGAATAATAGAGGCCGAGCTCACGACTGACATAGACGCCTGTGAGAGCGCCAATGGCCGCGACGGGTGTGAATAGGAGGGTTAACGCCCGCGAATTCGTCATGTGGAGGAAAAAGACCGAGCACGCAGCTGTCAGCCCAGCGATCAAGTATGTTGTACCGCTGCTAACGCCAAAAATGGCAATAATAGTCTCAAACATGGCAATTTAGCTTTCCGCTTCGGTCCGAAATCCGTCCACAGACCTTTGATGGATCGACCGCCTGCCGCTGAATCTAGGTGATTCTGATAAAGGATTCGTATAGGTCAGGTCGGCGATCTAGACGGGACCTCTTTATTGCAGCGCGAAAAGGTGCTTCAAAGGGGCCTTCGGGAGACTTGGCGGGCTGTTTTTGCGGCCTGCCGATGTGGGGAATTTCTCGCCAAGGGAGAATCAAGACAGATGTCGAGCCAGAGCACCACGGTGAAAGCTGGAGCCAGATCGGATGTGGCAGCCCCTGCTGTTGTATCTGCGACGAAGGATCTATACGAAATTGGCGAAATTCCGCCGTTGGGTCATGTCCCCAAGCAAATGTATGCTTGGGCTATTCGCGAGGAGCGTCACGGCGAGCCCGACGTTGCAATGCAGGTCGAGGTACTCGACACCTGGGATTTGGATAGCCATGACGTTCTCGTTTTGGTGATGGCCGCAGGTGTCAACTACAACGGCGTATGGGCGTCTTTGGGCATGCCAATTTCGCCAATCCGTGATGTTCACAAGCACCCCTATCATATTGGCGGCTCTGACGCGTCTGGCATCGTTTGGGCGGTTGGTTCAAAGGTTAAGCGCTGGAAGGTCGGTGATGAAGTCGTCATTCACTGCAACCAGGATGATGGTGACGATGAGGAATGCAATGGCGGTGAGCCAATGTTTTCAACGTCGCAGCGTATTTGGGGTCATGAAACGCCGGATGGATCTTTCGCACAATTCTGCCGCGTCCAAGATCGCCAACTGTTGGAACGTCCTAAACACCTGACCTGGGAAGAAGCGAGCTGCTATACCCTAACTCTGGCGACAGCGTATCGCATGTTGTTTGGCCACAAACCAAATGTCTTAAGACCTGGTGACAATGTCCTCGTATGGGGTGCGTCTGGTGGACTGGGCTCATTTGCTGTGCAGCTGTGTGCAACATCGGGCGCCAACGCGATCGGAATCGTATCTGAAGATGACAAGATCGACTATGTAAGACAGCTTGGTGCAAAAGGTGTGCTCAATCGCAAAGACTTCAATTGCTGGGGTCAATTGCCAACTGTCAATACGCCGGAATTCAATGACTGGATGAAGGAAACCCGCAAGTTCGGCAAAGCCATCTGGGATGTCACTGGTAAGGGCGTCAACGTTGATTGTGTCTTTGAACACCCGGGTGAAGCGACATTCCCAGTATCGGTGTTGGTTGTGAAACGTGGTGGCATGGTCGTGATTTGTGCCGGCACAACCGGCTACAATTTAACACTTGATGCTCGCTATTTATGGATGCATCAAAAGCGGGTTCAGGGGTCGCACTTTGCTAATCTGATGCAGGCTTCGCAGGCCAATAAGCTCGTTATTGAACGGCGCATTGATCCGTGCATGTCGGAAGTCTTGCCATGGGAGCAAATTCCGAAAGCTCACATGCGCATGCGCAGGAACGAGCACAAGCCTGGGAACATGGCGGTTCTTGTGTCGGCACCAACAACAGGCTTGAGAACCTTTGAAGATGTGCTTGAAGCTTCAGCGCAGCGCCATGGCTAAAGACGTGGGCCATGCATGTATCGGTCCGGTCTGAAACTACTTTTCATTTGCAATATGCCCTGAACCAATCCCCGGTTTGGGGCATATTGCTTTTTGATGCCTTGCTTTTGGCCTGAATAGCCCACAGCGCTGCCGTCTCTATGCGCAACCTTAAGCGTCGCTTGTCGCGGGCATGCCTGATTCTGAGCTACCGTTGGTGACTTTATCAAACTCAAGGATGCCGCGATTGATCTCAGCACCAAGAATGACAATGATCGCAGTGAATTGGAAGAAGATCAGTGCGATCATCAATTGTGACAGCCCAGCATAGAATTTGGCGTAGTTGGAATACTCCAAATAGAAGGTGTAAAGGCCAGCGACCGCGAGCCACAGAACTGTTGATACAGCAACGCCTGGCCAAACATCTTTGATGCGGCGCGATCCTGCAGCAAGCCCTAGATGGAACACAAACAGCAATGTTGCGATGACAGCGGCAGCAAGTCCGTAACGCGTGAAAACAGCGAGCCACGTTGAATCCAGAAGCGTTTTGAACCACGAGGGTTCAAAACGGGCTGCAAATCCTGGACCCACCAGGATGATCCAGGTGATGACAAGCATGGAAATTGCGCTCAAGCAGACGACCACCATGCTTTTAAACAACGAGACAACGTACGGTGCGGTCTCTTGAACCCGATAGGCACCGTTAAGTGCTGTGCGCAGGGTTTCAACAGCAGTGGTGGCAAAGAATAAAGCGATGAAGCCACCGGCGGTGAGAAGATCGATGCGGCTGGAGCCCATTACGGATTCCACCTCAGGCGCCAAAGCGGATGCGACCGTAGGTGGCAAGATCTGGAACAGTTGCGAAACTGCAACCGTTGCCAGTTCGCGACCCCCAAAAATGCCTGATAGCGCACCAACGAATATGCAGAATGGGAAAAGCGATACGACGAAGGAAAACGCAACTGCACCAGCCATAGCAAAGCCGGAGTGCTCATAGAGTCGATAGATTGAGCTCAGAAAGGTACGTGTCCTGTTCATCGATAGTCAGTTTCCCGTCCCGCGTGTCGAGGAAACCTAGCGATCTCATTGGCCAAGGTCCATGCTGGAAATAGTGTTCTTGAGACCAAGGCGCTGTAAAAATGCCGCGGCTCCAGCCTGAACTGCTTTCAAACGGTTCCAGACGGTGTGTCTTGGACGCTCTGGATTTAACCATAGAGAGAGAGGATGGTTTGATAGGCAGCCTTGGTAACGACGTGTGCGAAAATGAGGTCGCGAGGTCTCGTCAACGGCGTCAATCTTTGCCATTTTCCGGTAGTCT
>JAHZKN010000303.1 GCA_022600335.1 Alphaproteobacteria bacterium | reverse complement strand
TGGCAACGGAGGTAGCGTTCCACAATCACGGGCGCGGGCTTTTTCCAGTGCTGCAAGAATATCTCGGCCGCGTCCAGAACGCGCCACGCCATCATGCACGCTGCGCAGTTTGCGCAACTCCGCAACAGAGGTCGGTGACTGATTGGCAATGTCGTAAAGCGCATCGTCTTTGAGGATGCGCCCCCGAGGGACATTTTGAGATTGCGCAGCTGCTTCTCGCCATGCTGCGATTTCAATCAAATTCGCCAATGCCTTGCGATCTTTGACCCGTAGCTTAAGGCGCCGCCAAGCGTGTTCAGGGGTGGTGATGTAGGTCTCGACATTAGACAATGTCTCCATTTCTTCCGCCAACCAGTCCGCCCGTTTAGCCTCATCAATTTCGGTCTTGAGCGATAAATAGACGGCGCGAAGGTGGGTGACATCACCCAAA
The DNA here is from genome assembly GCA_022600335.1 of Alphaproteobacteria bacterium. Taxonomy (GTDB): domain Bacteria; phylum Pseudomonadota; class Alphaproteobacteria; order Rhizobiales; family Hyphomicrobiaceae; genus JAHZKN01. The sequence continues at coordinate 4,958 of JAHZKN010000303.1, read as the reverse complement.
GCATAGGTAAGTTGTTTGCTGCTCAATGGGCGCTGCGACCAATCGGTAAACCGGCTCGACTTGTCGAGATTTTGGTCGGTAATTTTCTTGACCAGATTGACATAACTTATGCTTTCACCAAATCCGCACACCATGGCAGCGATTTGGGTGTCGAATAGAGGTATTGGAACCTTGTTGGATTGGGCGACAAAAATTTCAATGTCCTGGCGCGCAGCGTGAAACACTTTGACGACTGAGGCGTCCGCCATCAATTCATAAAATGATGATAGGTCGAGATTGGGACTGAGCGGATCAATGATCAGCTCAAGGTTCGGGCTCGCAACCTGTATCAGACACAACTCGGGCCAATAGGTTTGCTCGCGCATGAACTCGGTGTCGACGGTGACAAAGTCACTGCGAGCGAGGTCAAAGCAGGCGTTAGCCAAGTCTTTTGTCGTGGTAATGACGCGCATGGAACAGCGCATATAGCCCATCATCGCCAGCTTGTCGCGTCCGAAGGGCAACTAAGACAATTGGTATCAGTCCGGCGAGCAACTGCTTTGTAGAGCGGCCGTAAATCCGACTATCGGTATCGCCCACATAGGCATTAGAGCTTTCAGCAGGAGTGAGGTCCTGGGTCGTTGGAATGCGCGGTTATTTCACGCGCGCACCAGGCACTTTGCGGCCTCCAGTTACGGTCTGCTGTGCGACTTGACAATCGCTGGCGCGCATGCGCTTTTCCGCCCCAAAGCAGCACATTGTGATCGAATTTGAGGCAATTCAAACCATGAGCAAGGCGACGTCAGCATCGAAGGCAACGGGCACAACGAAGCGCAAATCGAAAGCTTTGGGAGGCAATTCACGCGGCACAGCGCCAAGCACTACGCGTCACGCATACCGTACACATACCTGCGGTGCTCTGACAGCGGGCGACATTGGCGAGACTGTGCGCCTGTCTGGTTGGGTGCACCGCGTGCGCGATCACGGTGGCGTGCTATTTATTGACCTGCGCGACCATTATGGCGTGACACAGGTTGTTGCCGACCCTGATAGCGCTGCTTTTGAAACAGCTGAACTTGTACGCTCTGAATGGGTCATCCGAATTGACGGCAAGGTGCGAGCTCGCCCAGAGGGAACACGCAACGCGGACCTGCCGACCGGAGACGTGGAGATTTACGCGGACTCAATCGACGTTCTGTCCGAAGCCAAGGAGTTGCCTGTCCCAGTATTCGGCGAACCGGATTATCCAGAGGATTTACGTCTCACGTATCGCTTTTTGGATCTTCGTCGCGAAACGCTGCATGCCAACATCATGCGTCGCCTTGATGTCGTAAGCTCAATCCGTTCGCGTATGCAGGACAGCGGGTTCTTTGAATTCTCGACCCCTATTTTGACAGCATCGAGCCCAGAGGGTGCGCGTGACTTTCTCGTACCGTCTCGCGTACATGCCGGGAAATTTTACGCGCTTCCGCAGGCGCCGCAACAGTACAAGCAACTGTTGATGGTGTCTGGATTTGATCGCTATTTCCAAATCGCACCGTGTTTTCGAGATGAAGACCCACGTGCCGATCGTTTGCCGGGTGAATTCTATCAGCTTGATCTTGAAATGAGTTTTGTTGAGCAGAACGAAATTCTGGAAACCATTGAACCGGTCATAAAAGGCGTGTTTGAAGAATTTGCTGATGGCAAATCTGTTTCCCAATCATTCCAGCGCATCCCATTTGACGACGCCATTCGCAAGTATGGCTCAGACAAACCTGACCTACGTAACCCGATTGAGATTCAAGGTGTCACAGAGCATTTTCGTGGCTCTGGATTCAAGATTTTCGCCGGCATGATCGATAAAGATCCATCGGTTGAGGTGTGGGGTATTCCAGCACCGAAGGGCGGCTCGCGCGCCTTTTGTGATCGCATGAATTCCTGGGCACAAGGCGAAGGTCAGCCGGGGCTTGCGTATATCTTCTTCCGAGATGGAGAAGGTGCTGGTCCCGTTGCCAAAAATATTGGCCCGGAGCGAACGGCAGCCATCCGCGACCAGCTTGGTCTAGGTGATGGTGATGCCGTGTTTTTCACCGCCGGTCAGCCGGACAAGTTTCATCGCTTCGCAGGGCTTGCACGCGAACGGCTCGGACGCGAACTCGAACTGATTGATGAAAACAGATTTGAACTGTGCTGGATCGTCGACTTCCCCATGTACGAGTGGAATGAAGATGAAAAACGGATCGATTTTTCGCACAATCCGTTTTCGATGCCACAAGGTGGGCGCGCTGCGCTGGAGGCCGCTGATAACAATGAAGACATGCTTGCGATTAAGGCATGGCAGTATGATCTTGTCTGTAACGGATTTGAAATTGCCTCAGGCGGGATTCGCAATCACGAACCAGAAACAATGATGAAGGCGTTTGGTATCGCTGGACTCGGTGCCGATGTCGTCGAAGAGCGCTTTGGCGGTATGTACCGGGCGTTTCAATACGGTGCCCCACCACACGGTGGCATGGCGGCCGGCATTGACCGCATCGTGATGTTGATTGTTGGGGCCGAAAACTTGCGCGAGGTGACGCTGTTCCCAATGAATCAACAAGCTAATGATCTGCTTATGGCCGCACCATCAGAAGTGTCAGCTCAACAGTTGCGCGAACTTTCGATCCGTATCATCGCGCCACCGCCTGAAGAAGAAGGTTAGAGAAATTGCGTGTATCGCACGGTGTGCGCCAGGGGAGCCACGATGACGACAGTGACAAACGCCAGAACCCATTCACCGTTTAAGCGCAGCTTAATCGCGTTCACAGCTGTCTACGTGATTATCACGCTCGCGATTATTGCATTCCAGATGATGACCGACGGCAGTCATAATTCGGGCCTTTCGATCGCCTCCCTACTCGTCTCCGGCATATTGGCGCATAATGTTTACACAACAACTGCAGGGCGCTCACCGGCCGGCCGCGACATTTTGAAACTTGCCGCATACTCCACCGTCATCGCCGTTCTGGTGTCTCTGATGCCGTTGGCGATTATACTCACAATGGCTGGCTTAACCCTCAACGATCTACTGAACGCAATTGGCATGACCGGTGACAACGCAAGCAATCTCTTTTTTATGTTTTTGCCCATTGTGATGCTGCTTTACTTTTTTGTGCTCTGGCTTGCTTATGGGTCGGTTGGTCGCTGGATCGTTTCAAAAATACAGGTGTCCTGAGGGAGCGGCATGTGTGGCCCAGCTCTTGGATCTGCGCGGCGGTTTCGCAGGTATCATTCGGCACGGTAGAATGTGAAGGAAGCCTTGGAGATGAAAGCGTTGCTCCTACCAGCACCACAAAAAGGTGCATCACTTCACTACCAATTGCGGTGACGTGAAATGGCGTGGAGCGAACAGATCTTTCGCTATTGCGAACGGGGTAGCGATCCTGAGTTCTGGGCAGAGCCTGTTAATGCGCTGACCAACACCGGCTTCATCTTGGTTGGTATTCTTGCCGCAGGCTCCTACGCGCAGAAGCCGCTCGCGCATCGCGATCAAAGAGATGCTGTTTTAATCGCACTCGTTTTCACAATCGGCTTAGGCAGCTTCCTTTTTCACACGTTTGCTACGCGTTGGGCGTCGGCCGCGGATGTTGGGCCCATCGGTCTCTTTATGCTTGCTTACTTTGCCTATGCACTTAGAAAATTTGTTGAGCTTAGCTGGTTGGTTGTGGGTCTCAGCGTGGCTGCGTTTATCGGTGCCCTTCATCTATTTGGCGAGATGTCATGCCAGCCGAGTTTTATGCCCGTGTCCAATGCACTTGGTGTGCCTTGTCTCAATGGCACGGCGGGCTACATCCCGGCGCTGCTTGCCATGCTGGTCGTTGGTTTTGTGTTGAGGATGAAAGGGCATCCAGCATGGCGCTACCTCGTAGGAGCTGGGTGCATATTTTCGTTATCTATGGCGTTTCGAACGTTGGACTTTGAGATCTGCGATGGGAGCGCGCTTTTGGGCGCGCGAATCGGAACCCATTTTGTTTGGCATCTCCTCAACGCAATTGTCCTTTATCTGCTGTTGCATGCGGCGCTTTTCCACGGCTCGCAGCAAAGCCATCAATGAGGATTGCAATGATGGGTGCTTCCAGCGCATAACAAGCGCCGCCAATGTGCCTTGCGGACGTGGTGGAACTGGTAGACACACAGGACTTAAAATCCTGAGACTTAACCGTCGTGCGGGTTCGAGTCCCGCCGTCCGCACCATCTTCGACAGTTTCAGTCAAAATAGGGCAATTCCAGCGCCGGGTAACAAAGTGTTAACCCAAATCTTGACCAGGGTTTTACTATTCAGGGACACACTCGCGTGAATTCTGGTTGTCAGTAGTTGCCAGCGTTCAAACCTTAGTTCCGTTCACCCCAGACATCAGGACACATGCCTTGATAAAGGTGCGCCCGATTCTGTTCGTCCTTGGTCTGCTGCTGTGCACCCTTGCAGCGGCAATGGTTTTGCCTGCGATTATTGATGTGGCGGATGGCAACTCCGGTTGGCAGGTGTTTGTCGCCTCGGCTTTGCTCACGTTCTTTATTGGCGGGCTGTTGATTGTAGCCGCTTACGAAGACGCCGCGGTTCAGCTCGGCGTCAGAGAAGGATTTCTACTCACCACCTTGTGTTGGTTGCTGCTCACGGCGTTCTCTGCAGTTCCGTTTGTGGGTCTTGGACTAAGTTACACAGATGCGTTCTTTGAGGCGATGTCAGGATTGACCACAACTGGGTCGACAGTCCTGGTCGGGCTCGATCAATTGCCGCGCGGAATTTTGTTGTGGCGGGCGCTGCTGCAAGGTGTTGGCGGTCTTGGTATTATCGCCATGGCGATCATCATTCTGCCGTTCCTACGCGTCGGTGGCATGCAACTATTTCATGCTGAAAGTTCTGACCGTTCGGAAAAAGTTATGCCGCGCGCCCTGCAGTTGATGATGGCAATTGCTGGTATCTACCTGCTTTTGCTGATGGCCTGCACATCAGCTTA
>JAHZKN010000302.1 GCA_022600335.1 Alphaproteobacteria bacterium | reverse complement strand
TGCACTGTCCACTTTCATCTCAAAAAATCACGATCAAGTGATCGCAACATGAGCGATCACCTACATTCACATTTCCGCTAGAAGCAGTGCACATTTTCGCACGGCAAGGTGATTTGAAGAGAGGCGATCGAAACCCTAGGTTCAGCCTAATCATGAATGCGAGTGACACTGCATTCCGTGAGATACGAAAAACAGCAATCAAAATATGGAGTTTTTGATCATGACTCGTACCCTGTCTCTTACTGCTTTATTGTTCGCTGGCTTTGCTCTTCCAGTAGCAGCTGCAGATACGCAAGTAGACAAATCAAACTCGGCATTCACGGCACAGCTTTCCGCCAATGCCAATGCAGAACAGGTTCGCCAATTGCTGCGAGCAAAAGACTACACGCAAGTTTCTGTCCTGCAGCGTGACGCAAATGGTCGCTGGACTGGCACCGCCGTCAAGGACGGGAAAACAACTGCGGTCTCGGTTTACCTGCCTCGAAAGGCGAACTAAACGGCGACAGACGCCAACCCGAGTTGAAAAGTTCTCTTGATTTGACATGAGCTGAGCGTCCCTCGTTCGCCTGCGGGGGACGCTTATTCGTGTACTGAGGCATCACCGTATACGGCATTTTCAATCGAGCACGGGTGCGCAAGCATTGACCATAGCTGCTCATAGACGGCATGACGACCCGTGAACCACAATGCTCACGCGCGATCAGTCCTCGTTTTTCTAGCTACTCAGCAGGTGCTAACGGCTCATCGCGCAAGGGAGCAGTGCGCCCGTCCTCGTGCTGTAACACTCCACCGCTCTTCGGCCGCAAGTGGCGATAGGCACGAACGAAGGGCTGTAACAACGCATGCTCCAGCGTTTGCGGATCATCCTCTGCATGTTCTTGCTCGACACCAAAAGTGAGTTTCTCGCGCTCCTTCGAAGGCACATGGAGTGTGCCAAAGGCCCAATCAAAAATGCACAGTGAGCTTCCAAGATTACTATTGAAGTGCTCAGGATTGGTTGAGTGATGAATTTGATGGTGAGCAGGACTCATAAGAACGCGCCCCAACAGGCCTGTGAAGGGAATCCAGACATGTGTGTGCTGAAGTTGAATCACCAATAATACGAAAACGAACAAGATAATGTTGAGCCCATAAAGGGTATACATGCCAACGTCTTGCCCAAAAGCATAAGTCAACACACCGTTGACGCTTCCGGTAATCACTGCCGTAACATTTGTAAAGACCACCTGGTCGATGGGGTGCACGCGTGCGTTCGTCAATGGCGATAGAACCTCTGCCTCATGATGAACTCGGTGGAACTCCCACAGAAATGGAATAACGTGGCTAAGATAGTGGTCGAGCCAATAGGAAAACTCATAAGCGAGGTAAATCGCAATGGTCATGATGGTCATGACCACCCAAGTATCAAGGGTCGTCGGGGTTGCTGGACCCAACACAGTAACAAGAAGTTCGTTCGCCGAAACATTGATAAAATGGATCGAAACAACCATCCAGGCAAACAGCAGAACGATGATACTTTGATTTACGAAAAACATCGAAAAGTCGATGAGGTGCGTCTTGTGCCGTACCAACCGAGCTGGAAACAGCATAGATATCAATTTTGAGAGGGCTGGAAATTTTCCAGTACGGCGGCGGTAGACATGGCTCAAAAAAACACCTGCGATCACCAGCGAAACTAGCAGCGCAGCGATCGAAAATGTTTCGCTTGGTTTTGTGGCAAGTGTTGTAAGGATCGCATCTACATCGATGCTCAGCCCGCCCAATAACAACATGCGATCATCCAAAATAGCCGACAGAAAGAGAGATCTGAGGCTAGGCGGATTTAGTTAACAAAATTGGACGTAAAGCGGCGGATTACTAGGGTTTACAGCCTACATTCTGTTCGGTGGTAATACTTTGTTAACGCGATACTCGTGATGCTCTTAATACGAGACTTCACTGATTCGCTGTTCCGCGTTCAACAAACCACCACACCAGCGGGGCACGACGATGCAGGCCGAAATTGAGAATGTGATCCGAGCTTACAAGAGAGAAGCCGGGCAGGAAGAAAAACTCCTAATCGCGTTCTTGTCAGCGCTTGCTGTAAGCTCTGAAGCACGAAAGCGAATGGTGCAGGATATGGCGCACGCTGTGGCGCAAATCGAACGCCATGAAACGAGAGCCACTATCTAGCTCGATTGAGCTAGCCCCCCCAGAGAACGCACCGACAGCCAGCGGGCCGAGAAAACGAAGGCTGAGGTTACTGAATCTGCGCGCGTCCTGAGGGCGTTCAATGCAGCATGTATACTAATCCACACGTCGACTCACGATGGCTCCGGATACTCTGGGATTGCACCTCTGTTTTTCAAATTTGGGAGCAAAGGGGTGCCAGACTTGTCTAGGCGTAATTCGTCAAGATAAGCAATAATATCATCCATCTCTAATCGCGACAGGTTCATGTTCGGCATCGGCGCATGCGGCTGCATGAGTATGTTGCGAATATGCTCTGCGCTTTGCTTTGATTTATTCGCGATTCCCTTGAAAGTCGGCACGCCATCTGGAACATCAGTCGCGGAATCCTGTGAAACGACATGACAATTGACACATAACCTCTCGGCCAGCGCTTTGCCACGTTCTGCGTCCGGCCAATTCTTTTTGTCTTCTTTAGGGGTTGCTGCAAAAGACAATGCGACCGAAATCATAAAACAGGCCGTTAGTCTCTTCAAATTTACAGTTAGGTATAAAAGCATCAACTGCTCCGCTCACAGATTTCGCGCTGAACTTCAAACCACAGGGTTCCTTGCAACCCTGGTTAGGGTGCCGACTCGACACGGCCTTTCAACGAATCCATATACGACAGGATCTCAGAGATTTCGTTTGGTTCAAACCTGAACTCTGGCATATCCGCATGCCCCGTCACAATGCCCTCGGCTAGCGCTTCGGCGAGGGTCCACACTGAGTAGCGGTTTGCAACATCTCGAAAGGCGGGTGCTTCAGGATGGGCACTTGTTCCTTCGCGGCTAACGGCATGGCAACGCGCGCACTTTCCTAAAACAATTTGATGACCAGCAGCAATCAAAGATGCGTTTGGATCGTTGGCGACGTCTTTGGATGTGGCTGGCCCAATTGTTGACAACAAAAAAATAACAAAGGGCACAAGGCACCCGCTTCTTTTCATTGTGTGTTCTCGCTCGAGCATGCGCGGTCGTCCGCTAAGAAATAGAATAGCAAAAACATGCTCGTTGAAAATTGACCAAGATCAATGCGGACCGGCCTGTGCTTGGATGGAATAAAGCTTCGCTGTTGCCGGCTTTAGTATTTGAATTGAAACCCTATTCCCCACAGAAAGGGCACACAAGTGCGCGCTTTGCTGAAGGTCACGCTATTCGCATTCTACGGCGTAAGTGCTGCTCTGCTTACATACTCAGCACATGCGGTCGAACTCGGTGATGCCACACGGGGGCTAAGTTACGCACAGCAGGTTTGTGCAGAGTGCCATTCGGTTGAAGACGATGGCATGTATTCGCCAAATCCCGACGCACCGAGCTTTAAAGCGATTGCCGACACGTCTGGCATGACCGGTACAGCCATTGCCGTTTGGCTGCAAACATCTCACCCGACAATGCCAGACCTCATTATTGCGCCTCAAGACACCGATGACTTGATTGCATACATACTGAGCCTGCGCTCAAAGTCATCACCGTAGGTGTTTTATCGCTATCGGCATCCGGAACATTGCATCCATCGCCGAGCTCATTGACAAAACTGCTTTAAACGGATCGACTGACGTCATCGACGACTAGCGATAGCTCCCCGGCGAGGTCTAACAATCTCATAACCAGCTGTCGGACAAACTTTTGACGCGCGAGGGCGTGTTCTCAGTCCGCATGTCATAGGACACAGACCAAACCTGAACCGGATCACATCTGCATGTGGAACTCGCATCGGCTCAAGGCGTCCAGCAGCTATCACACACATGTGAGGCAACTTCGACTCACAGCACTCGTGTACTTGATAGGGCTTCTCATAGCACCGGCAGCGACAGCGACAGCAGAGTGGAAGTTACGCGATGTTGTTAAGGCGCTTTTCTCCGCCGCTCCCCACTCACCTGTTGACTTCTCAAATGCCGATTTGAGCTTTCTTGATCTCTCCGGCATGGATTTTAAGCAAGCCCACCTTGAAGGCAGCAAACTTCACGGAGCCGATCTAACAGGCGCAAATTTTAGCAAATGCAATCTGCAACGTTCCGTTCTCGACCGCGCGACACTCATTCGCGCGAATTTTTCAGGTGCCAATCTAACTGCCGCATTGATCAGACTACCGCACAGTGCGGGCAGCCCGGGTTTTAATAGAGCGGCATCGCCGAAATTCCCTGGCGCAAAGCTCAAAGGGGCACGACTTGTCGGACGATTTGATGGTGGCGACTTTCAGCATGTTGATATGAGAAACGCAGATCTCGGCCCATACGGCGATTGGACACAAAATACGCTGACGCGCCGCTCTATAATCATTTCCGGTAATTTTTCTGGTGCGACTCTCGCACATGCCAATCTCAGTGAAGCAATCTTGACCTTCTCGAATTTTACAAACGCCAACCTAACCGGCGTCAATCTAAGAGATGCAGATCTTGTCGCGACAGATTTTTCAGGAGCAGACCTGTCCAATGCAAATGTTACAGGTGCCGACTTCGAGGGTGCCAATCTGAGCGCCGCTCGTGGTCTAGATACCGTTATAGGAAAACACCTCGCAAAAAATTGGCCATCGGACAAAAGCAATCTAAGTAGACAGGTGCCCGCTACAAAGCACCCATAGTGCTTTCGTTCCACAACTGGAGGACCTGTGGCCGAGCTACTCAGAACTATGTTCTGAGCTAAAGGCCACATCTACTTTTGTCTTAGGATCGCGCACCACCACCGACGAATTGTCGCTGCTCAAATTTGGGTGGCGTCTCGGGATGACTCTTAATTTGGCTGATTTGCGTGATCGTATTGACCTGAAAACAATAAATAATCGCCTATTCACATGCATTTGATCGACCAGATTTGGCATGCGCCGGCCCGCTAAACGCGTCAAAAGGCGCATTGCAATAAACAAATGAAAACTCCAAATGCCCGCCATCTTGAACCGTGCGTTCGTCACGAGGAAAATCTAATGACTAAAACAGGACTTACCGTTGTGCTTGTCAGCCTGGCCGCTCTGGTCGGAGCTGACCACGCCAATGCCTACAGCCGACGCGTCAAAACTGCGTGCAAAACTGATTTCTATAGATTCTGTCCGTCGTACAAAATAGGCAGTTCAAAGCTAAGAACATGCATGCGCTCAGCCGGGGGAAACATTTCCCGGCGCTGCATCGATGCTTTGGCCAATGCAGGTGAGATTTCGCGCAAGCATCACAGCCGCTATCGTCGGTAGACGTTATCCGATACCGAATGTCTAAGATTCGGCATCGCCGCAGGCTCAGCACTAAGCATGGAGATGGAAGACCTTATTCATAATCTTCCATCTCCCATCCACTTTAAGCAACGTGAAAAAGTCCGTAAATTTGTGACCTGTCCAGTCGTCAAGTTCAAGGCGAACGGTTGCAGTTGATCCAACGACATCGATTGCGCCTATTTTTGCTACTAGATC
>JAHZKN010000301.1 GCA_022600335.1 Alphaproteobacteria bacterium | reverse complement strand
CGGAGGACTGTGGCGCAACCTTCGCTGTTTGCTGACCCGACTCACCCTTACTGGTACGGTCCTGCTGCTGTTGCTTGTTCTGCGGCGCTGTCGCACGCTCTGTGCGTTGCACACGAGCGGTGCGATCCGAACCCTTGGATGGTGAAGTTGCTGCAACCTTTGGCGGCGATGGGGCACGATCTGGTTTTGTTGACGCGGTCGTTGTCGTATCGCAGCGCGCCAGTTCGCCGTTCGCCCGATGCCAAATCATGGTTTTGCTGAAGAGCTTAATACCCTTGTATCCTTTGACACGAAGACGGCTGCCATCAAGCGGAGTCAATTCAACGCTGAATTTCTGTTTTTTCTCTGGGCTGTAAATCCAGCCCTTGTCCCACTGACCTTTGCCAATAGGTTTAACATTGCCGAGAATTTGCAAGCCGCAACCTTTGGCGTCTTGACTATCCTTTAGCCAGACAACGTGGCCACACAGGCTGCCATTGCCGCAGTCCTTGATTTCAACACCGCCGCGACCGGTGTGATCAATCCAAACGCCAGTCGGCGCTTCAGCGGCTGCAGCGCTGGTTGCAAATCCTGCTGCTGTGAGAATACCGACAGCAATTCCACTGATGGGCTTGGCACGCATGATAAAGTCTCCCTTGGACGGGCTGTTGACGAAATCTAGAAGACAAGGGCTTTTTCGCCAAGCCCCGTCTTTTTTGCATTCTTGAACTCGAGTTTATGTATTCCCGCCCATTCGGCTGTTCCATCGGGAACACCTTGTATCATAGGGTCAAAACTGGGGGCTAAATCGTCTGTTCTTAACCTTTTTTGACCGGCAGAATGCGGGAGGGACAGGCTTAAACAGTCTGCAGATTGCATCGACTGCGACCTAACGACACTTTGGCGGACAACCCAAATGACCGCGACCTAAGAGGCAATGACACATCTTCCATGACCCATCCGCGCATCTCAAAAATCGTCATTCTAACCGGGGCTGGGATCTCGGCAGAATCTGGCGTTGCAACGTTTCGTGACCAAGACGGCATTTGGGCCAAATATGACTATCGCGATGTCGCCACACCGGACGGGTTTGCGCGCGATCCCCAGTTGGTGCTCGACTTTTATAATATGCGCCGACGCAAGCATGGCGATGTCCAACCCAATGCAGCGCATCTAGCACTTGCGCGTCTGGAGGCAGAGCACCCTGCTAACGTCGTGATCGTCACACAGAACGTCGATGCTCTTCACGAAGCCGCGGGAAGCAAAGCGCTCATCCATATGCATGGGGAAATTCTCAAGCGCAAATGTGGGAACTGCGGACTACAGGAGCAATGGTCTAACGACATCACACGGCAATCCGTCTGCCCAAACTGCAAGCAAGCCGGAACGCTCCGACCCGACGTGGTTTGGTTCGGCGAGATGCCCTATCACATGGAGACCATCGCCGAGCACCTGCAGAGTGCGGACTTATTTCTTTCCATTGGAACCAGTGGGCACGTCTATCCTGCAGCTGGATTTGTTGCCGAAGCCGGTCTCCATGGAGCCAAAACAGTGGAATTGAATCTTGAACCGTCGGAGGGCACATCGCTCTTTGATGAAACCATCCATGGCTACGCCGGTGAGATTGTGCCTGCCTATGTAGCGCGCCTTCTCGCTGAGGCGTCTGACCGCTGAAAAACAGCAACAGCCTCCAAGTGCCCAGAATAGAGGAATTGGTCAATCGGTGTCAGCGCACGCAGCATGTAACCGCCATCAATCAGATACCGCGCATCGCGTGCGAGGGTTGCCGGATTACAAGCAATCATCGCTACAGTACCCACGGTAGACCGCGCTAAGCGCTCTGACTGCTCAGCGGCACCAGCACGAGGTGGATTGAGAACAACAACATCAAACTCGCGCAATTCTCGTGGCGACAGCGGGTCTCGGAAAAGATCGCGATGCTGCGCAATGATCGGCTTGTAGCCTTGATTGCGTTTTACAGAATTGGAAAGGCTGTTGATCGCCGCTACGTCGCTATCAAAAGCGTAGACACGAGCGGATCGTGCCAACGGAAACGTGAAGGTTCCGATTCCGCTGAATAGGTCTGCAACTTTCTTGGCTTTCTTTGTCGCGTGAATACAAAGATCCGCGATGGTTTGCTCTACTTCGGACACAGCCTGCAGAAAAACACCTGACAGCGCCTCGAGCTGCGCACCGTTGACAGTAAGGACAGGCGCCTGGGTCTGAACGATGAGATCGCCATTGATCTGCAGCGACAGTGCTTTTGCAGCCAACGCGCGCTCAGAAAGTTCCGTGCGAATGGCAGGTGCCAGGTTGAGACGTCCGTAGGTGATTGCGATATCAAGGCCATGATCAAGGGCGGTTACGACCATACGCCCTTCGCACTTTTCGCTTCTGCTCCTAACACTAGCTAACGTTGCAGCAACTGCGCGAAGGTCTGGCAAGGCCTCAATGATTGCTGGCGCTAACACCGGACACTCAAAAACATCAACCAGTGCCTTGTCCCCCCCGCGGTGGAAACCGAACGCACATTTCCCATCCACACGTGCAAAACTAAACGTTGCGCGCCTGCGTGTGTGTGCACCAACCCTGCGCATAGGTTCTGGCGTTGTATCGATTCCACGATGG
>JAHZKN010000029.1 GCA_022600335.1 Alphaproteobacteria bacterium | reverse complement strand
TGACTCCTAACCTGTTGCTTTGCAGACCCGAGCGAATGCGCCAAGTCAGTTTGTTAGGGGCAAGAGTGGTTTGAATTCGGGAGGCGTCACGCGGTGCTGAAACGGTTGTTGGGACTGGTTATTGCGATCCCGGTTGGCATTCTTCTGGTGGTGCTGGCACTGGCCAATCGTCACAAGGTTCCCTTTATACTGGATCCGTTCCAGCCGGATGCCCCCCTTTTGTCTTTCAACCTACCACTGTTCATTTATCTGTTCGTTGCTCTTGTGCTGGGGGTCGTGATGGGTGGTGTTGCCGCTTGGATGACACAGGGGCGCTACCGTCGCGTAGCGCGCACAGAAACGCGCGAAGCGGCCAAATGGCGCCAGGAAGCGGATCGTCTAGCGCGTGAGCGAGACGATGAAGTCGCGGCACGACAGAATTTGATGATTTCCGCTGGCGAATAACTTGTAACTGGCTCGGGTAAAGTGCGAGCTGGTCAGGCACACCTAAAAATCTGGATCAAAAGCGGGCAATGGACAGCCAAACCCTGGTCAAAATCTGCGGTCTTTCTGACTTGCAAAGTGTTGAAGCCGCAGTCGGCGGCGGTGCCGACTACATTGGCTTGGTGTTTTTTGAAAAGAGCCCACGCCATGTGTCGCTTGCGACGGCTGCACGCCTGGGAAACAAAGCCAGAGAGCTGTCGCGGGATGTTGCCATCGTTGCTCTGATGGTTGACCCAACGGATGATGAAATTGCCGACGTCTGTCAGGCGATTGCGCCGAGTTATATTCAGCTACACGGCACAGAGAGCCGGGAGAGGGTGCAACAGGTTCAAAAACAGCACCGGGTCAAGGTGATCAAAGCCGTTGCCGTTGCGACCCGCGGTGATGTTGATGCTGGATTGAACGTTGCTGGCGCAGCTGATGTTGTGCTTTTTGATGCCAAACCGGCGCCGGGAGGCGCGCTGCCCGGCGGCAATGGCTTGGCCTTTGACTGGACCATTCTCGAAGACGTTAAATGTAATACCGGGTTCATGCTGGCGGGCGGGCTGACAGACGACACCGTTGCAGATGCCATCGCGCTGACTGGTGCCTCGGCCGTTGACGTCTCTTCAGGAGTTGAAACACGTCCTGGCACGAAAGACCCTGAGTTGATCCGCCGCTTTATAAAGGCGGCGAAGGCCGCTAAGAAAGGCAGCTGAACCGCGCGCAAATCATGGCGCACGCTAACAGGCATGGCATATGGAAAACGTCTCTCAAGGGCAGCGTAATAGTTACCGTACCGGCCCCAATGAACACGGCTTTTTTGGCCAATTCGGTGGCCGATTTGTCGCCGAAACATTGATGCCGCTGATCCTTGATTTGGAGCAAGCCTATGAGGATGCGAAAGCCGATCCAGAGTTTCACGCTGCGCTGAAACATCTTATGACGCAATACGGCGGCCGTCCGAGCCCGCTTTATTTTGCCGAGCGACTGACAGAGCATCTCGGTGGCGCAAAAATCTATTTCAAGCGTGATGAGCTTAATCACACCGGTTCACACAAAATCAACAACTGCCTCGGCCAAATCTTGTTGGCGCGGCGCATGGGTAAAACCCGTATCATTGCGGAAACCGGCGCTGGCCAGCACGGGGTCGCGGTGGCGACAGTGTGCGCGCGCTTCGGCCTGCCGTGTGAAATCTACATGGGCAAAACGGATGTTGAACGACAAAAGCCCAATATGGTGCGCATGCATTTGCTCGGTGCCAAGGTCAACGCAGTGACCTCCGGCGCCATGACCCTGAAAGACGCCATGAACGAGGCGCTACGGGACTGGGTCGCCAATGTGCACGATACCTATTATCTGATTGGCACGGCAGCTGGCCCGCATCCCTACCCAGAAATTGTACGCGATTTCCAATCCGTAATTGGCGAGGAAACCCGTCAACAGATGATGGACGTTGAAGGTCGTCTGCCGGACAGCCTTGTCGCGTGCATTGGCGGTGGTTCCAATGCCATCGGCTTGTTTCATCCATTTCTTGATGACAAAGACATCAAGATTTATGGCGTGGAGGCGGGTGGCCACGGTATTGACCAACACAACGGCCATGCCGCTTCGATGAGTGGTGGGGCACCCGGTGTTTTGCACGGCAATCGGACGTACCTTTTGCAAGATGCAGAGGGTCAAATCATGGAAGGCCACTCAATTTCTGCAGGACTGGATTACCCCGGAGTTGGACCGGAGCATTCCTGGTTGCGCGACAGCGGCCGCGTTGAGTATGTACCGATCACAGATACGGAGGCCTTGGATGCGTTTCAACTCTGTTCAAAATTGGAAGGCATCATTCCTGCCCTGGAACCAAGTCACGCTTTGGCGTGGGTGTGCAAGCTTGCACCAAAACTTGCCAAAGATCATTTGTTGGTCATGAACCTGTGTGGGCGCGGTGACAAAGACGTGTTTGCAGTTGCCGACCACCTCGGCATGGATATCTAACCGGCAACGAACACCTGAGACCTCCAGCGTCACCTGAGCTCCACATTAGAATCTTTGATCGCTGAGACGAGGCGAAAGCAGACGGCACTATGACAATACAACAAACGCGCATTGATCGACGGTTTCAGGCGCTCAAAAATGAAGGCCGCGGTGGCCTGGTGACGTTTGTCACCGCAGGTGACCCGGATCCAGAGACGGCTGCACAAATTTTAGCGGGGTTGCCTGCGGCTGGTGCCGACATCATTGAGCTTGGTATGCCGTTTTCTGATCCGATGGCCGATGGCCCTGCAATTCAGGCATCAAGTCTGAGGGCGCTCAAAGCTGGTCAGACCATGCGGCGTACACTCGAAATGGTGCGCGCATTCCGCCAATCGGATCCCGATACGCCGATTGTCCTGATGGGCTACTACAACCCGATCTTTGTCTATCCGGCCGAAGCCTTTCTTGACGATGCGGCAGCGGTAGGCGTTGACGGACTGATCGTGGTTGATGTGCCACCGGAAGCTGACAATGAACTGTGTCTGCCGGCGATGAAACGAGGGCTGAGCTTTATTCGCCTCGCTACGCCGACGACCGATGCCAAGCGCCTACCAGCGGTTCTGCAGAATACCTCCGGCTTTGTTTATTACGTTTCCATTGCAGGGATTACTGGAACCGCCGCACCTGTGGTAAACGATGTTCAATCGCAAGTTGCACGGATAAAGTCGTCGACACCGCTTCCGGTCGTGGTCGGTTTTGGCGTAAAGTCACCGGATCAGGTTCGGGCGTTATCTGAAGGTGCAGACGGGGTCGTCGTTGGGTCGGCCCTAGTTCGCGCGATTGAAGACAGCCTTGGTGCAAACGGCCAGGCGACGGACAAAACGGCATCAGCTGTGCTCGACCTGGTTAAGCATTTGAGCACTGCGCTCAGGCCCTAGGGCCGGGCGGCAACAATCCGACGGGGCACCAGTTTGGGCCTTTGAGTGTCGGTGACTTGAAGACTTTTAACGTGTTTGGCCTCAAATCCCTTCACAAACCGTTGTGCAGGGCCATGTTAGAGGGCAAAGATAGAAGACGGTGGTCGGCCGCTCAATTTGCGGCTCGGCAAGGAGTTCGGTTAGCGTGAACTGGATTAACAACGTTGTACGGCCGAAAATTCGCAGCTTCCTGACAACGAAGCGCGACATGCCGGAAAACGCCTGGATCACCTGTCCGGAAACCGGGCAGATGGTTTTCTACAAAGACGTAGAAGCCAATCAATTTGTGATTCCCGGCTCCGAAGTCCATATGAAGATGGATGCCGACACGCGGCTGAAAAGCATTTTCGATGAAGGTGTATATGAGCGTGTGACGCTGCCAGAAGCGGCGCAAGATCCGTTGAAGTTCCGCGATGGGCGCCGCTATACCGAGCGCTTGCGCGATGCAAAAACCAAAACAGAATTAGAGGACGCTGTTGTCGTTGGTGAAGGGCTGATCGAAGGTCTCGACGTCGTGTCCGCCGTGCAAGATTTTCGCTTTATGGCTGGCTCGCTGGGGATGGCGGCTGGTGAGGCGGTCATCGCCGGTATGTTCCGAGCCTTAGAGCGCAAAACACCTTTTGTGTTGTTTTCTGCGTCTGGTGGCGCACGCATGCAGGAGGGAATTCTGTCCCTCATGCAAATGCCGCGCACAACCATTGCGGTGCAACGGTTGCGCGATGCAGGGCTACCCTACATTGTCGTCCTTACAGACCCAACAACTGGCGGCGTGACAGCCTCCTATGCGATGCTTGGAGACATTCATATCGCTGAGCCCAACGCCCTCATCTGTTTTGCTGGCCCACGCGTGATTCAACAGACCATTCGCGAACAATTGCCTGAAGGTTTCCAACGCTCAGAGTATCTGCTTGAGCATGGCATGATCGACATGGTTGTCCATCGTCATAAACTGCGTGAGACCATTGCGCGTGTCTGCCGCCTCTTGATGTCAAAGCCGGCTGCCATGACGAGAGGGCAGCACATCAATGGGGCCGGCCATGTTAACGGGTCGGCGGTTGATTCAGAGGGGATCGACGTTGCCACAGTTGTCGATGAGCCAGCCGGAAACGACGTGATTGAGGCCGAGCCCGTTGGTGATGATGAGCGCTTTACAGTGGACCCAACAGCGCCACCAAGAGACACAACCGCAAAGCCTAACGATTAGGTCTGCGCACCTGCCGGGTCAATCATGCCGCAGAACTGAACGCGCCACAAAGCTAGCGCAATCCTTTAAATTCCCTTAGAGACAAAGCAGTCTAGGCTTG
Source organism: Alphaproteobacteria bacterium (assembly GCA_022600335.1). Classification (GTDB taxonomy): domain Bacteria; phylum Pseudomonadota; class Alphaproteobacteria; order Rhizobiales; family Hyphomicrobiaceae; genus JAHZKN01. Next base: position 1,828 of record JAHZKN010000029.1, on the reverse strand, counting down.
CACACCATGCGACCGGTAGGATTGTTGGCATGCGCGCGCTCGTAACGCTGAGTAAGCGCATTTGAGGCAGAAGCGGGGAATGGCGAAAAGCGATCAACTTCTTGCGGACTTGATGCTCCTGCACCCGCGTTTGATCGATCTGTCGTTAGGTCGGATTGAAACGCTGCTTGGCAAGCTTGGCAACCCGCACAACAAGCTTCCGCCTGTCGTGCATATTGCCGGCACCAACGGAAAGGGCTCGGTTGCGGCCCACTTGTGTGCCATTCTTGAGGCGGCAGGTTACAAAGTGCACGTCTACGTTTCTCCGCATCTTGTTCGATTTCATGAGCGTATATCTTTAGCTTCTCCGGAAGGGCCATCACGGCCAATTGCAGAAGACGCGTTGGTTGATGTTTTGACACGCGCACAATCTGTCAACGACGGAGATGACATCACGCAGTTTGAAATTACAACAGCAGCGGCGTTGCTGGCCTTTTCTGAAACTCCGGCAGATGTGTTGTTGCTCGAAGTTGGTTTAGGTGGGCGGCTAGATGCCACCAACGTAATAGCTGAACCTGCATTAAGCGTCATTACATCCATTTCCATGGATCACGCCGACAAGCTTGGAGATAGTCTCGATCAAATTGCGGCGGAGAAAGCCGGCATTATCAAACCCGATGTGACATGTGTGGTTTCGCAACAAGAGGACGGTCCGCTGGATGTGATTGATCAGGTTGCACAGGACATAGGCGCTCCGGTCGTGGCTTGGGGTCGCGACTTTGAAGCGTTTGAACAGCGTGGCCGTTTGATATTCCAACGCAATGATCAGTTGCTTGATCTGCCAATGTCAGCGCTACACGGTCGCCACCAAGTTATCAATGCTGGCACTGCAATTGCGGCAGCTCTGGAATTGAAAGCGTTTAACATTCCAGATACAGCAATTGAAACGGGTTTGCGCCGAGTGTCATGGCCGGGGCGCATGCAGCAGCTCGCCAATGGACCATTGGTGACACGCATCTCGTCGGGCAGTGAACTATGGTTGGATGGCGGGCATAACGCGGCGGCGGGCTGCGTCCTGGCACAAACGATGGCTGATCTCGATGAGCGTAGTCCGAAACCTATGCACCTGATCACTGGGATGTTGGCGTTGAAGGATGCGGCCGCATTTCTTGCTCCGTTTCGCGGACTGGCCCGCCACGTGATGACGGTTCCAATTCCCGGTTCTCATGAAGCCAGTCATGCACCGGAGATTCTCGCGAAAGCGGCACAGGATGTCGGTTTGCGTGCCGATACGTCAACCAGCGTTGAGGCGGCCCTTGCAAGACTTGAGCATCAGTTTCCCGGTCCAAAGCGCATTCTTATTTGCGGATCGCTGCATTTGGCGGGTCATGTGCTTGCCTTACAGCAAGGCGTGGCTCCCCAAGCCAGCTAAGTCTGTCGGAGTGCGGCATTAGAAACAAGAAAGCCGACCTGCACATGTGGTGCAAGCCGGCTTTTTCTCAGTTTCTTGTTGTCGTCAACGTTTAAGCGACGATGGATTGGTTGACCCAGTCTTCCAATTTCTTTTTCTGAACCAAAGCGCCGGTATGCTGGGCGGCAACTTTGCCGTCTTTAAACAGCATCAACGTTGGCATTGCGCGAATGCCATACTCACCGGTAATACCTGGACTTTTGTCAACGTCGACTTTGACAACTTTGACCTTGCCATTCATCTCTGCGGCAACCTCGTCCAAAGCTGGTGCCATCGCTTTACACGGGCCACACCATTCTGCAAAAAAATCGACAAGCACAGGCTCAGAAGACTTCAAGACTTCTGCTTCAAACGTGCCATCTGATACTTCATTGGTTG
>JAHZKN010000300.1 GCA_022600335.1 Alphaproteobacteria bacterium | reverse complement strand
GATGATCGGTGCAGCGACGGCAACGTCGATCTCGTTAGCCCTTGCGCCTATACTGCACGCGTACGTCGCCCGCCGCAGATTGGGTTTAGAGACGGCAATCTGGCGTAATTGCTCTTTCAGCAGTTCCAAACCTGCCTAAAGCCACAGAGCTGATCGATCGACCGAGATCCTCGCAAAGCCTACATAACGAGTTTTGATGTGAGCGTCGTGAAAGAGGACACGCCGGTTACATTGCCGAACCAACCACCAACGTCCAGAACGACTTAAATTCTGTTTTGGGATTATGGACCAAGGCAATGCCCATGTGCTGGGCATCCGCAAGTAGCAAATTTTTGTTGTGGCCGGGGCTGTTTTTCCAACCCGCCATCACTTCTTTGAAGTTGACCTGCCCGGTGCCAACATTCTCTGCCGCAAGGCGCGCCTTATAGCCTGTGCGTTTGACTCGGTCCCATGGATTTGAACCATCAGATCCATAATGAGAAATCCGGTCCCACTTGGCCAAATCACGCGAATGCGCCTTCGCCGCTTTGGTCAACTCGGCATTCAAGCGGAGCGGCTTGAGACCCTTTTCTTTGCGATATTGATTGATGATCGCCTTGGCAAATTCTGGATCAAGGGTTGTTCGCGTGTAATCGCGGTCCGCCAACACACCTTTCGGTGCGGTTTCATACGTGCCCTTTGGCGCCTTGTCCTCTAGGCGTGCAATCTGGCGGCCCCCAAGCGTGTGCTTAGACGAAGAGGGAATGGCAGCTGTTGAGGTTTGGCCGGAGTCGAAGAATCCAGTTGAGATGGAATTCGAACCAAGACTACAGGCTGTGAGTGCAACGGCAAGCGTGGCAATAGGGGCGACGCGATACATTATTTTTCTCCCGCCATGAGACGCGCGGTGACAGAATTGGAGCATCGCAAAGAGCCGTTAACTCTAGGTTAAGGTAAAGATCGCGTTTGCGCGGTCTCTTGGCTGGGCGGTGAAAAGCAGACATGACCGGCTTGAGAACAAGCAAAAATGCTGACTTTAGATCGCCCCGCGTAGCGAATTATCATTGGAAGTGAAGAAGTTGACCTGAATTTGACCAACCAGGGGCGAAACCTCGGCCAGCCTCAAACGGGGCCCTGATCCTGATCTGCCGCGAGAGGCAGCATGTCGCCCGACAGTCCATGAGTGGTATCAGCACTTAATGTGGTGCTGACGCCGCAGCCACACCGCACTGGACTCGATATTCACGTTCGTTGCAGCCCTGCCACTTGGAACAAGATGCAAACACTCCCACAGTAGCCAAAAGAGGTCCGGTGATTCGTGCGTCTGGACCCGAATGATCCGTGTGCCAGCACCCTGTTCACACGAGGTAATTGGGGATTTTGCGCGAATGTCACCGCGGGGCAACGAAGCTGGGCGCTTGAGCCATCAAGTCATGCCCCTGTCGGCCGATAAGTCCTCAATCGCTGACTTGGTGCTGGTGCGAATTGCTGCCGAAGGTGGCGCCACGCGCAATATGGTGACCCGCGATCTTGCACCCTATGTCGCCAACAAACTTTCGCCTGCTGAATGGCGGCGCATGGCCGAAGGTGCCATTTTTTCGCTTGCCGACGCCGGCATGCTAACGGAATCGCGGGGCCGCCTCCACACCAGCTCAAAAGGTCGGAAGCGAGTCACCTCTTTTCTAGGACAAGACAAAGCTGGCGATACATCTGACGTAACCACATGGCAGGTGCAGCGCGACGTTATGCTTGTCGTCAAAGCCCTTGGGTTGGATAGGCTGAGCGCTCAAAAACGTAAAGCGTTGGCTAAGCCCGATGGCTTAAGAAACTTGATTGTCCAACATAGTTTCGGCCTAACAACGAAGAAAAACCAAACACCGGCAACACTACGTGCTGAGCTGGCTGTGATCGCATTGGAACGCGCGTTTGGCAAAAAGATCAAAGCTGGACTTGGTCCCAAAACCAACTTACCGGCGAAAGCGTCACGCGTTCTAGCGGGCCAGCTGTTGGATCCGCCCCGCGAATTCTCAACCGACACGCAATTGATTGCTCATATTGCAGCCGACAAAATAGGAGCGCGGCAAACCAGTTTGGAAGATCTGCGACTTGCACTCATTTGTCGCCTAACCAACACGCTTCTTGATCAAACAAGGCCGGCAACACCACCAACACCTCGCCGCCTTGCCAAGAGGTCAGCCGCAAAACCCAAGCCGTCGTCTGCACCGCTCAAAGCGGCCAATGACACCACGCCCACAAACCTCAAAACAACGACGGATGGGCCGCCTGATCTTCCACAGTTTTCTCGCATTGTGAACGCCACAGCATCTTCTTTGGCTGAGGGCTGGCCAGGCAACCTGAAGGCGTTTATCTCACGCGTATGGCGAGCGATTCGTGATGGTCACCCGGAATGGAACATGTCTGAGGATGCCTTTAAAACGACACTTGTCGACGCACATCGCGCTGGCCATTTGGTGCTTACCGGCGCCGATCTAAAAAACAAGAATGACCTTGAAGACTTCAAGACGTCGACAACCACATACAAGAATACCGTTTGGTACTTCATTCGCGTTGATGCGTAGGCGAATGCCAATTCGATAATGACTAGAAGGAACGATTGTTGATGGCGCAAGAGGCTTTGCAACCGACAGACACGGCGCACATTGCAGCAGCCCTTGAGCATTCCATCACTTGGGAAGATGATCTATGGCGCTCCGATCCGGTTGATGTTGAAGAAGTCCATGCCAAAGCGCGCAACAAGTTCTCGCAGCTCCTTGCCGCTGTTCAATCTGAAGACCCGAGCGCTGCGCAGGCCCGCATCCTGCTCTTTCACGGTCAGTCCGGGGCTGGCAAAACCCATTTGCTGCGCGCACTGAGAACTTCGGCACATCGCGACGGCCAAGCTTACTTTGGCTACGCCCAGATGACGCCGGATATCGCCAACTATGCTGACTACTTTCTGCGCCGCCTCGTCCATTCCTTGGAAAAACCTTACGACCCCGACAATGGCGGCCAAGATGGACTAAGCCGCCTGACCGAGCGCTTGGTCTCAGATGTCAGCGATCTCAACGCGACTGATCTTGAGACGCTACGCGATGCGCAATTGAGCGAGAACGAACTTGGACAACTGGTTCTCAAACTGGCTGATGACATTATTGCAAGCGAACGGTTTCGTGACCTCGAGCTCGACGTCAATATTGTGCGCGCACTGCTATATCTTGAGCGCCATGACCCACGCATCGATCAGCGCATTCGACAGTACTTGCATGGCCGTCACCTAACGCCCCTTGCGCACCAATCTGTCTGTGCTTTGGATCCCAACACGGGCGAAGACCGTGCGTTTGAGATCATCACCGCGTTTGGTCAACTAATGTGGACCATCGACAAAGCCGCGCTGGTGTTCTCCATAGATCAGGTTGAAGACTTACGCTTCTTTGAAGACGCTGAAGAACGCTTCCAGCGCGCTGCGCGAGACCTCATCCAAATTGCAAACCGACTTTCCAATGCAGTGATCATTATTTCGTGCTTGGAAGATTTCTACGG
>JAHZKN010000299.1 GCA_022600335.1 Alphaproteobacteria bacterium | reverse complement strand
GTCGACAAATACGTAAAGTCGTCAACAACGCTAGCTGCGTGAAGCGCCGCGGCGGTATCTCCACCACCGGCCACAGAGACAAGCTTTCCAGCCTTGGTCAATTCTGCTGCCGCGCGCGCTAGCGCAAACGTGCCTTCTCCAAACGGCGCAATTTCAAAGGCGCCCATCGGGCCGTTCCATAACAGTGTGCGGCAATTTTCTAGCACACCCGTCATTTTGGCGACCGACTGTGGGCCGATGTCCAAAATCATTCCGTCAATCGGGACTTTATGGATGGGCACAACTTCGGAGGCTGCACCGGCTGCAAATTCGCGCGCAATCACAGCATCGATGGGAAGGACAATTTCGCAATTGTTGACCTTTGCCTCAGCCATAATCTCGCGTGCTTTGTAGTGGAATTCGGGTTCTGCCAAGGATTGCCCGGTCATCACGCCCATCGATTGCAAAAACGTATTGGCCATGCCGCCGCCGACGATCAGCTTATCCACGCTCGGCATCAGGTTGGTCAGGACAGGAATCTTAGTTGACACCTTGGCACCGCCAACCACGGCCACTGTCGGTGCCTCTGGTTGGTCCAACACCCGTCGTAGCGCGTCTATTTCAGCCATCATCGATGGGCCGGCGAACGACGGCAGGTGATGCGTAATGCCCTCGGTGGACGCATGAGCGCGGTGCGCAGCAGAAAATGCGTCGTTCACATACATGTCGCCTAACTCTGCAAGCTCGCGTGAAAATTCCGGCGTGTTGGCTTCCTCTCCCGGATGAAAGCGGAGATTCTCAAGCAAAAGCACCTGTCCTGCCGCGAGCTCCTGAGCATGAGTTTTGGCGTCTTTGTTGCCGTCATTGGCGGCAAAAACTACAGGCGCACCGATGGCCGCTTCAAGGGGTGCCTGCAGGGCAGAAAGAGAAAGTGCCGGCACACGCTGACCTTTCGGCCGACCCATATGCGCCATCAAAATTGGCTTTCCACCCCGTGCAAGAACATCTTGAACAGTGGGGACGATGGCGCGAATGCGCGTGTCGTCACTGATCACGCCATCCTTAAACGGCACGTTGATATCAACCCGGACAAGCACGCGTTTGCCTGCAACATCGGCACCGCTGACCGGCTTCAATTTTGAGAAATCCATTCGGGCTAAAGCTCACTTCCAACTTTGGCAGAGGCATCGTGGGTCCAGCACATCAACGCCCCCTGCACGCGAAACAAAAAAGGGTCGTCGTTAGTCGTCCAGGCTGGCCTGAACCGCATCGACAATGGCGGCAGCTGTGATGCCAAAATGTTCAAATAATTTTCCTGCCGGTGCCGACGCACCGAAGCTGCTCATGCCAATGAACGTGTCCGTTGGGCGCAACCATTCATGCCAGCTTTGATCAACGGCTGCTTCAATTGCGATGCGCGGTGCACTGCCCAAAACTTGCTTTTTGTAGCTCTCGGATTGCTGCCGGAACAATTCGAACGATGGCATCGAGACAATCGCTGCCTTGACGCCATCTGCTGCCAGCATCGAAGCGGCTGTCGCCGCCAAGCCGACTTCAGACCCCGTTGCCAGAAGCGTGACGTCCCGATTGCCACCCGCATCATCAACGACGTAGGCGCCTTTGGCCGACAAATTCTCATCCAAATTTCCATCGCGCAGCATGGTCGGCACGGCTTGCCGGGTAAGCACAAGAATGGATGGACGGTCTTCATGTTCCAAAGCGATCTGCCAACACTCCGCCGTCTCGATGGCATCACCCGGACGCAGAACCAAAACGTTGGGCATCGCGCGCAAGGCTGAGAGATGCTCAACCGGTTGATGGGTTGGGCCATCTTCACCGAGACCAATCGAGTCATGCGTCATGACGTAAATCACACGCTGCTGCATCAGCGCAGAGAGGCGGATCGATGGTCGGCAATAGTCGGTGAACACCAGGAACGTTGCCCCATACGGAATGATGCCGCCATGCAAGGCCATGCCGTTCATCGCCGCCGCCATTCCATGCTCGCGGACACCGTAGTGGATGTAGTTGCCGGCAAACGAACCTGGCTTGACAATTGTGTGATGTTCTTTGGTCAGCGTTCCGTTGGAGCCGGTGAGATCCGCCGACCCACCGATCAACTCTGGCACCGCTGGCACCAAATGATCGAGTGTCAATTGCGACCAAATGCGGGTGGCGCGACTGGCGCTGTCGTCAGCAAATTGTGCTTTTGCAGCAGCAATGGCTGCATTGATTGCTTCAACGCGGCTGATGGCTGCGGGTGTTACCAGGGCGGCCTTGGTTTCCGCATCAACCGACTTATGTGCCTCATTCCAGGCGCTGTAAGCCTTTGCGTTGCGCGTACCCAGCGCCCGCCATGCATCGAGAATTGGGCCTGGAATTTCAAACGGGGGATGCGGCCAATCCAACTTTTCACGTGCACCCGCAATCTCGTCTTTGCCAAGAGGCGCACCGTGCGTGGCCGCTGTTCCGGCTTTGCTGGGGGCGCCATATCCAATCACCGTTTTGCACGCAATCAACCAAGGTCGACTGGGATCTGCCTTGGCTTTTTTGATGGCTTTAGAAATCTCATCTGTGTTGTGCCCATCAATGCGCGTCGTATTCCAACCAGATGCTGCAAAGCGTGCCAATTGATCATCGGACACGGAGAGATCGGTTGCACCATCAATCGAGATCGAATTGTCATCAAAGAGCACAATCAACTTGCCAAGCTTAAGATGTCCTGCAAGCGAAATCGCTTCATGACTGATGCCTTCCATAAGACAGCCGTCACCTGCAATGCAGAATGTGTGGTGATTGACAAGATCATCACCAACACGCGCGTTCAGCAATCGCTCAGATAGGGCCATACCGACCACATTCGCGATGCCTTGGCCGAGAGGACCGGTCGTTGTCTCAATGCCGGGTGCATGCCCAAATTCAGGATGCCCTGCTGTCTTAAATCCCAACTGACGGAAGTTGCGCAATTGTTCGATGTCCATACCGGGATAGCCGGTGAGATAGAGCAAAGAATAGAGCAGCATGGATCCATGACCGGCCGACAAAACAAACCGATCTCGATCTGGCCAGCCTGGATCTTCTGCGTGAAAGCGCAGTCCTTCTGCAAACAACACAGTGGCTACGTCCGCCATGCCCATCGGCATTCCAGGGTGGCCAGATTTGGCCGCCTCGACTGCATCCATCGACAACGCGCGAATGGCGTTGGCCATCGTGCGATAATCAGCACGCGTGGCCTGGTCTTCGACTGCTACTCCAGCCATATGTGGTGTCCCTTTGTCCTTGCCGGTCGATGCCGAATGGGGCGTGTGCTGGCGAGGTTTAGCGGTCGATACCGCCGCCGTCTATGCCTTCAAAAGCCGCAAGGGCGTGGAAATCCGAAAATCTGGGGATCGATAGTCTTTTCCGGCGACGAACTCTTAATTCGGCGCGTGTTGGGGCCTCCTACCCGCCACCGACAGCGCCACGAGATCGATTTGCTAACGATGCCGACATTTGCCCAATTGCCTCGCGGCCAAAACCACGCTTGATAGGACCTGGCCGGCCCCAGCCTTGCGCTTCGCGGCCAAAACGTGGGCCACGCTGAGGGACCAACCGAGCATTGGCGACAGGAGGACTGCATTTGTCAGCCAAGACGACACCGTGGAAAGTCATATGGGTTACGGGTGCCAGCACCGGCATAGGCCGCGATCTTGCTGTGAAGTTGGCGCAGCAGGGTGCCACGGTGGTGGCGTCGGCGCGCTCTGCCGACAAACTTGCCGACCTCGCCAAATTGCATGCCTCAATTGTGCCGGTACCTGTCGATGTGACGGACCTTAAAGCCGTACGCACTGCAGCTGCCCATATTCGAAGCACCGTCGGAGAGATTGATCTTGCCATTCTCAATGCCGGTGTTTGGCAACCTTTGGGCGCACGCGGCTTTGAAGCCGAACGGACCATTCGATCCATGGACGTCAACTACAATGGTGTCGTGCACAGTTTAGATGCGATCCTTGCTCCGATGATTGCGCGCGGCAAAGGTCACCTGGCGCTGGTATCTTCAGTTGCTGCCTACCGTGGCCTGCCCAAAGGGGTTGCCTATGCGCCGACCAAAGCCGCCGTCATTGCGCTAGCGGAATCTCTAAAACATGACCTGGATCGCATGGGACTCACCATCAGTGTGATCAACCCTGGTTTTGTCGACACACCGATGACCAAGATCAATAAGTTTCCCATGCCGTTTTTGATCACCTCTGATGAGGCCGCAGACCGCATGATCTCTGGCTTAAAAAAGGGCAAGTATGAAATCGCATTCCCATGGCAAACGAATGCGTTGATGAAGCTTGCCCGGTTTACGCCGAACCGCGTGTTCTTCTGGTTTGTGCGTACATTTCTAACCCCACCGGGTTAGCGGCACCCGGACGGGAACCCACTAGCTGCCAAGACGCGGCTTCACAACATCATCGATGGCCATGAGGTCGCGCATCAGCCCCTCAAACGTTCTGAGCGGCACCATGTTCGGACCGTCAGAAGGTGCCGCATCAGGATCTTGATGGGTTTCAATAAACACGCCCGCAACACCCACGGCGACTGCTGCGCGCGCTAACACGGGAACGAAGCGGCGGTCTCCGCCAGAGGATGTGCCCTGCCCACCGGGCTGTTGCACAGAGTGGGTGGCATCAAAAATCACCGGTGCTCCAGTTTCTGCCAGGATTGGCAGAGCGCGCATATCACTAACCAGCGTATTGTAGCCGAAAGACGCACCGCGCTCGGTCAGCAGAATGTTGGCATTACCGGATCCCGTTACTTTGGCGATGACGTTCTTCATATCCCAAGGGGCCAGAAACTGACCTTTTTTGATCTTGATGACTTTGCCGGTTTTGGCAGCCGCGATCAGAAGATCTGTTTGCCGGCATAAAAAGGCTGGGATCTGCAGCACGTCAACAACATCGCTAACTGCTGCACACTGAGCCGCCTCGTGCACATCGGCCACAACAGGCAAACCAAGTGTGTCACGGATTTCTGCAAACACCGGCAGCGCGGCAGCAAGCCCAAGGCCACGTTTACCTGACAGCGATGTTCTGTTGGCCTTGTCAAACGACGATTTGTAGACCAAGCCCAATCCAAGCCGTGTTGAAATCTCTTTCAATGCCGAGGCTATCTCTAAAGCATGGGTACGGCTTTCCATTTGGCACGGACCAGCAAGCACCGCAATTTTGGCATCATTCGCGAATGTGACATCACCAACAGCCACACGTTGGTTTGGCTTTAGCGCGGTCTCGCTCATAAAAAATCCTGGGTCAGCATTTGGTTTTGATCACGTTTGACTTTGCGATGACAAAAAATCATCTAGCAACAGCCCCGGAATGCAAGGTGCTAAACGTTCGCCTGCAGTTTTGGGCCAGATGACAATGGCCGTGGTTTCGGATTTTGACCAATCTTGCAGCCTTGCCACACGCGCCTCTTCTGCCGCAATACATCCGACCGTGCCGTGGCCGGCACCCTGCCAGATGTGAATAAAAATACACGAGCCAGAACGCGTCGACCGATCCGCTGGATAGTCAATGACGATGCCACGCTTGTATAC
>JAHZKN010000298.1 GCA_022600335.1 Alphaproteobacteria bacterium | reverse complement strand
CGTTCTTCGAACCATTTGCGTTTTATACTTAGAGTGCCTTTTACAAGATCTGCTGCGCGCTTACCCTCACCCACGACTTCATTTTTTGCACCGTTCTTTTCCTCAAATCGACGGCGTTTGCGAGACCGGGTTTTTCGCGTTCGCGTCGAAATGTGAGCACGGTACGCGGCCATTGATGAGAAATTACGCAAATCGAGAAATGGCGCTTGCTGTATGCGTTTAGGTGCCAGACCCGACGATGACAGGAACTCTGCAACGCGGCTATCGGCGCGCACCTTTTGCAGAACTAGCGCGTCCCCTTCCAGATGCGCTCGAATGAAGGCAAGTCCTTGTGAGAGCCAGTGGCCGTCATCAGGATGGCTCTCAAGCAAGACATCACCGTACTGACTAACGGGAGACCCCATCCACGTCAGTGTCGACACACCTGCTGTGCGGCTCTGCACCAACGGCCATACCATAACAAGGCGGCCATTCTCGCGACCGAGTACAATTGCCAGCCGTTGGTTATTGCCCGTTGGCGCACTATTGACAAAGACTTCACACCAGTGTCGCAACCAAGAAAAGCGTTGGAAGAACTGACTTGAGCGACCTGCTGCCTCAAAAAGTGCGTCCCAATCTTGTTCCAAGTTATGAAACTCGGAGACCGTTGTGACGAGGTCGAGCTCCAGGTGCCGGTTGTGTCGCACCACAGCCCGCGAAGACGAGTAGGGCTGGCGCATCCCAGGCACTACGACCTCAGGAAACTGCGGAGATGTTTTTGCCAGAAGCTTGGAATACAAGACTTACCCAACTAAAGCCAAAGGTGTTGCCACCCGTTTCAAATCGCGATTGTCTCGACTAAATCGCTTATTCGTATCAGATGCTCTGCCCTAGCATCTGCTCTGCTCCAACATCTCGCAAAATCTGGGCCACCCATGACAACGCAAGAAAGTCGATGGTTAATGCATAACTCTCAGGTGTAGTGCCCGGCCCAAGCTGCCAGCACACCCTACAAAAACTCAGAAAAACAGATGATGCAGCGGAGATGGACCTGCCATCAGATTGATACCACACGCTGATTTCATCAGATACAAGGCTGAGATCAGCAGACAGCCAGATGTGCTTGCCAAGAGGGAGTAGGCTGCGATGTAAGACGGTGAACGTGAAACGATCCGCGTCGTAAATCCGGCCTCAAAGTCGAGATCAGCTGTCTGATACTCCAGATTTTTGTGTCTGAATACCATAGTAACGGTTTGCACCCCGCACGCGGTGGATGTTTGCAAGGCACAAAGCAAGAGGCGTGCAAGTTTGGCATATTCCGATATGCTTCACAGTCACTATGGTTAAGACAGCAGCGGAGATACGAACTTGAAAACCCACAGGCCCGCTACATCTTTCGCGCTAACACGTCCGCAACACGTGTCGGCAAAGCCCACTTCGCACCAGCAGCGAGATAGGTCGGAATAGTCACATAGTAGCGCGCCTTCGGGTATCGGCTTTCAACAGCATGAATGAGCTTTTTTACAACGGCTTCGGGCTCAAGCTTAAATATGGACGCGCCACCCGCCTGCATTTTCTCAATGCGCGCTTGATAGGTCTCTCGATGCGGTGAGCCTGCGATATCGACACTTTCAATTAACCGCACCAGCGCACGCTCGACAAAACGCGATCGGATCGGACCCGGTTCGATCAGGCTGACTTTGATGCCGCTGTCGATGAGCTCATGACGCATTGCATCTGACAAGGCCTCCAACGCATATTTCGATGCACAGTACGCACCGCGGAACGGCCCGGTGACAAATCCCAATACAGAAGAGCATTGGACAATGCGACCGGATCCGTTGGCGCGCATGGCTGGAATCAGGCGCCGCGTAAGATCATGGGTTGCAATGAGATTGACATCCATTTGTTCGCGCAGAACTTCCGGCGTTAGGTCTTCAACGGCCCCGATTTGACCGAATGCCGCGTTGTTAAAAACTGCGTCGATGCGACCGTCCGTCACCTGCAAGACGTGGTCGGCGCAGGCTGCAATGCTTTTTTCATCGGCCAACTCGAGAGCGATTGGCTCAACTCCAACGTTATTGCGCAGTCGATCGAGATCTTGCTGTTGACGCGCGGTTGCAAAGACCCGCCAGCCGCGCGCCTTCATGCCTTCTGCAGCTGCTAAGCCAATGCCGGATGAACATCCCGTTATCAGAATGCTTTTCTCCGTCATGCCCTGTCGCCCCGATCTGTTGTTCCAGAAAATGTCTGATAGGCATGACCACTATGGCCAAAATCACAGACCGCGGGATGCAACACCTCCGCTAAAATTTCAGCAGTCGCGACGAGGCGTGGTCCTGGGCGATTGAAGAATGCATTGCCATCTGCGACGTAAACTCTACCCTCCGCCACGGCGCGCAAGCACGGCCACAAAGGGTGATCGCAAAGGGTATCCATCTCCGCCAACGTCGCGTCGATTTCATACCCACACGGTGCGATGACGATGGCATCTGGATCGCTGTCTGCCAGCTGCTCCCAGGACAAGGTCGGAGAATAGGCACCGGTTTCGCCAAAGATCGATTCTCCACCTGCTAAAGCAACAAGCTCAGGCATCCAATGGCCACATGACATCAGTGGTTCAATCCACTCGATAAACGCCAGACGCTGGCGCGGCTGATCCTTAGTCAAGGTCTCAACACGCGCAAGCCCACGCTGCATGGTCGACACTAACCTGGAACCACGATCCTCGACGCCAAGGGATCGTGCTACCTTTTTGATGTCGTCGTAAACATCTGCTAACGCGTGCGGGCTCAATGATACAACCG
>JAHZKN010000297.1 GCA_022600335.1 Alphaproteobacteria bacterium | reverse complement strand
TGCTTCGCCTCGATACTCATCCGGAATCCCGATGACTGTTACTTCTTCTACCGCAGGATATTCATAAATAGCTTCCTCAATGTGGCGAGGGTAAACATTGTAGCCTGAGCAGATAATGAGGTCCTTGGTTCGGTCGACAATTTCAAACCAGCCATCTTCATCCATAACCGCAACATCACCGGTTCTCAGGAATTCGCCGATGAACTGGTCTTTGGTGGCCTCCGGTCGTTTCCAATATCCGGCCATGACCTGAGGCCCTTTGATGCAAATTTCACCACGCTCGCCCTGCTCCACCTCCTTTTCAGGATCGTCCAAACTGCGCAGCGAAATCACAGTCGCTGGCACAGGCATGCCAATGGAGCGTTCTTTCACGACACCTTCGATCGGGTTACAGGTTGCAACAGGTGAAGTTTCTGACAGCCCGTAACCTTCGACCAGTTTGCAGCCGGTGATTTTTTCAAAACCCTGCTTGACCTCAAGAGGTAGCGGCGCGCCGCCTGACAAGCAGAACTTTAAGGACGACAAATCATAGCTCTTGAGTTTGGGATGATTCATCATCGCATTGTAAAGCGTCGGCACGCCCGGCATTACAGTTGGCTTCGTTTTGTGCAGCAGTTTCAGTGCATCGTCCAAAACAAACCGTGGCATGATGACAATCTCAGAGCCTTTGCAGACGCCAAAGTTCATTACAACCGTCATCGCAAAAACATGGAAGAAGGGCAGCACACCGAAGACACGCTCACCTCCGTCTTCGAGTTCCGGTGCCCATGAGGCAACCTGCAGAACATTGACGTAGACATTGTGGTGCGTAAGCATGGCCCCTTTTGGCTTACCAGTCGTACCACCGGTGTATTGCAAAACGGCGATGTCCTTGAGGGGATCGATCGTGACAGGTTCAATTGTGCCTGAATTTGCTAAAAGGTCGCTTTCCAAGACAACCTTGTCTTTCACCGGTGATGCGCTGACGCGAGAAAGTTCTTTGCCTTTGGCAAGCTTAAAAAGAACCGACTTAACGCTCGGTAGCAGAGCTGGAAACGAGCAGACAACAGCTTGCTTCAAGACACCTGCCTTGAGCAGCGTTTCAACCTTATCAAACAGAAGTTTGAGGTCGAGGGTGACCATGAACTGGGTTTCACTGTCGTCGATTTGGTACGACAACTCATCGATGGTGTAGAGGGGATTGAAATTGACCACCGTGCCGCCAGCCTTGAGAATGGCGTAGTAGTAAATGATGAATGTTGGGCAGTTAGGCAGAAACAGGCCAACCTTAACGCCCTTAGTCACACCGAGCTTTTGTAAGCCCGCGGCGACCTGATCAACCTGGGCACCAATCTCGGCATAGGTAAGGGTCTTGCCTATAAAGTTGGTGAAGGGCCGGTTTGGAAACCGGGCGACAGCCCGGTCCATCAGATCATTGAGGCAGCCCGCAGGAAAATGCGTATGCCAATTCACTTGCTTTGGATAACCCTTTAGCCAGGCATAATTTTCCTGACCAGAGTCTGGCATCGCTGAGGTGTTCATTTGGCCCATCCTCCCCAAGAAGGCGCCATTTGGCCCGTCAGGGCCTTAAAACTGGCGCTCGACGCATGTTGGACCGGGTCTCGAAACGGTGACATTTGCCCGCCGCTACCCGCCACACGCCGCATTCAACACTTTTTTTGCCTTGAACGCCAGAGCGTTGCGCTGCACGGCAATATTTGATTTCGTGTTCCGGCGGTAACAACTTTCTAGGGGTTTGTTGGCATAGAGTGGAGCCATCAATGACCCAGACATCGGCTTTTGGGCATGGCTGGACTCGGTGTAGGTTTAACGATATGTGACGCCTCTGCTTGAGCTTCAATCGGCCCTGAACTAGTGGGTAATCAACAGAAAAGAGGATCCCTGCGTCTTTGAGACTGGCAGGGCTGGAGACCGAAATGGACGAAGTCGCTACCAAAATTATCGACATTCTGAAAAAGCACATGAAGGAGCCGAAGGACGATATCGAACTTTCGACTCCACTGACGGATCTCAGTATTGAATCGCTCGACCTGGCGATGATCGTCTTTGATATCGAAGACACGTTTGGCATCGAGATCCCATACAATGCCAACGAAGAAGTTGAAGACTTTAAAACAGTCGGCTCCGTAGTTGAACGCGTTAAAGCGTTGGTCGATGCAGGTGATGCTGCCGGCGCAGCGAATGCCTAGAGTGGGTGCTTTAGGTTTCGCTCGATAATATGTGATCGCCGCCCCAGCGGGTGGCGATTGGTCGAGTGTAAATTCTATAGTCCCGAGACGCTAAACGAGCGATGGTGGATATGACAAAAGCGAACGGTCTGCGCCGTGTCGTTGTGACCGGGCTTGGCGCCGTCACACCGATCGGCCTTGATGCGAATGAAACCTGGTCAGCTATGAAGGCTGGCAAGTGCGGCGTTGGCAGAATTGAAAATTTTGATCTCGAGGATCTCTATATCCACATTGCAGGTGAGGTGAAGGGCTTTGACCCTGCAACCCACGTCTCAAGTCGTAAGGTTCAATACGGTGACCGATACTCGTGGTTTGCTGGTAGAGCCGCTGAAGAAGCCTGGACTCATGCGGGTTTGCCGACACCGTATGACGAACCCTACCGCGCCGCGTGCATCATCGGCTCAGGTGCCGGCGGACACTCCACCATCGAAACCGCCTACCGTGATCTCTTTATCAAGAAGAAAAAAGCCACCAATCCGCTGACTTTGTTGAGAATTATTGGCTCATCTGCGTCCGCGCACGTGGGCATTGAGTACGGAATTAAAGGTCCAACGTTTGGCACATGTTCGGCATGCTCGACCGCCACGCATGCCATCGGCGTTGTCTATGACTATATTCGCAATGGCCTCGTCGACGTCGGCGTAGCGGGTGCCTCAGAAGCCGTGCTGACCTACGGTTCCATGCGCACGTGGCAGGCCATGCGTGTGCTGTCACCTGAAGGCTGCTTTCCGTTTTCTAAAAAACGTAACGGAACTGTACTTGCAGAAGGCGCAGGCATCTTGATTCTCGAAGATCTTGAGCATGCGCAAAAGCGGGGGGCAACGATCCTTGCTGAACTTGTTGGCTATGGCATGTCGTCCGACTCTAAAGACATGGTCAACCCCGACGTAGAAGGACCGCGATCAGCCATGCAAATGGCACTTGATGATGCGGGTCTGGAGCCGAGCAAAGTTAATTATCTTAATGCGCACGGCACCGCGACCGCACTCAACGATGTCAACGAGACCAATGCCATCAAAATGGTGTTTGGTGATCATGCCAAAGATCTTGCCATTTCATCGACAAAGTCGATGACGGGACACCTGCTCGGTGCAGGTGGTGGTGTTGAAGCGATTACGTGCATCAAAGCAACGCAAGAAGGTTGGATCCCACCGACTATTGGGCTTGATGAGCCAGATCCGAAATGCGATCTGGATTATGTGCCCAACGTAGGCCGCGATGCAGACGTGAAGTACACCATGTCCAATTCGTTCGCCTTTGGCGGTCTTAATGCTGTGTTGGTGTTCGGCCTGCCGCCGGCGTAGGTCAAGGCCAGCGTCTTGGCGCCTCAGTTGGCCATCTCAATAGTTACGAATTTGCAGGTGCAGCCATGGGTCGGCATGAAGCCGACACATTGCTCCGCTTTTCCAGGATGTGAGACCCTTTGCTCCTGGGCCGGCCAGAGCCCGATCGCCTCCGCCGCTGTACCAGGTGCTCAGAGTTAGTTTCTAGGTGCTGGTGCCAAAGGGCCGCGTGTCATGCCGACCAATCTCTTTAAACCTCTGAAGCGCCAGCCGAGCCAGGGCTCACAGGCAGTCGGCGCCAAGCCCGTCACGGGCAAACGCCGCCAGATCTTTCTTGTTGCAGGTGCTCAGACGTTGCCGTTGGCTTTGCTCGACACACCAACGGCAGCCCGCATCGCAGCAGCACTTCCTTTGTTTGCCGCCGCCGAACCCTGGGGTGAAGCGCTCCACTTCAGGCTTCCAATCGACTCCGGGCGCGAGCGCGGCGCGCGGATCAATGGCCGATTGGGTGAGGTCTATTACTGGACTGAGGACGACAGGGTCATTATTCCCTTTGGCGCGACGCCGATCTCACGCGAGGGAGAAATACGATTGCCACGGCCGTGCAACCCCTGGGCGACGGTCATTGGCGATGTCAGCTGCTTGCAGCGCGTCGCTCCCAGTGCCAAAGTGACGCTCAAGGTGTGAGCGTGACGACCAATTCATGTCGTGGGCAATTGGTGTGGTGGGCAGCGTGCGGGAACTTCTCATTCAAGCGGGCAACGTGTCGATTCGCGCGCGACTGTTGGATACGCCAACGGCCGATGAGATTTGGAAGGCGTTACCTATTTATGCCACGGCGCAAACCTGGGGCTGTGAAGTTTATTTCAGCACACCCGTTGCAAGCGCTCGTGAGCCGGATGCGCGCGATGTTGTTACACCAGGTGAAATTGTCTTTTGGCCAGATGGAGATGCGATAGCAATTGGATTTGGTGCAACGCCGGTGTCGAGAAATGGTGAAATTCGTTTGGCCAGCCCGTGCAACGTTTGGGCACAAGCGTTGGACGATGTGCGATCCCTTCTTGAAGTGCATGCGGGAGAAGAAATCTCCGTTGTCCATGCGGATGCTTTGTCCGCATAGTCGCGACGTGACGACACGTAACGCCTGTGTGCTCGATCCGCACTGTGGTAATCGCACATACCTTCGGTTCCCCGCCTCGATGTGGTCCACACCATGACCCTGCCGATATCTGTATTTATCATTACCTATAATGAGGAACGTCGGATCGCGGCAACGATCCAGGCAGCGCAGGCTTTTGCCAGTCAAATCGTTGTTGTCGACAGCGGCTCAACCGATCAAACTTGTACTATCGCGAGAGACCTCGGTGCAGACGTGTTTCACAATGATTGGGTCGGATACGGCCAACAGAAACGCTTCGCGGAAGATCAATGCCAGCAGGATTGGTTGTTCAATCTTGATGCGGATGAGGTCGTCACACCAGAGCTGTGCAGGGAACTGAAAGCGCAATTTCAAACCCCACCAGCTGAGCCGGTAGCCTGGCGGGTGCGCATTTTGAATGTCTATCCTGGCGATGATCGCCCACGCTGGCTTGCCAATGACTATAACGTTGTGCGGCTCTATCACCGTGATGCTGGTCGTTACCGTGATCATGCAACCTATGACCGCGTTGTGTTGGACACTGGCACTAAGACGCTGCAGCTTTCTCAGCCGATCTATCACCACACGATCGTTGATTGGTATCAAATGATCGACAAGGGAAACCGCTTTTCATCGCATGATTTAGAGAAAGCCGATCACAGAAGCGTAGGCCTTCTCAAGTTGCGTTTGATTTTTGAATTTCCGTGGGTGTTTCTGAAAACTTATATCGGTGGTTGCCACTTCACAGGCGGTTGGAAGGGGTTCGTATTCTCTCTCAACACTGCGTTTCTGCGCACGACACGCATCGCAAAAATGCTGGAACGCCTAGAGCAGAACAAAAAACGGACTTCGAAAGTC
>JAHZKN010000296.1 GCA_022600335.1 Alphaproteobacteria bacterium | reverse complement strand
ACACTCAAGGACTGAGTCAAACCGTGTCGTCTACAACATCCCCTGATCACAAATCTGGCCCTGGTACGCTTTGGCTTTTCACGCTGACGACGCTGTTGTCAGCATTGCTACTATTTTCGATCCAGCCCATGTTTGCCAAAATGGTGCTGCCCGTGCTTGGCGGTTCTCCGTCTGTTTGGGCTATTGCACTGGCATTCTTCCAGGGAACGCTCTTGGCTGGGTATTGTTATGCCCATGCATTGATGCGCTATCTGCCAGCAAAAAAGACCGGCTTCGTCCATCTGGCGTTCTGCGCTGTTGCATTTCTGGCGTTGCCGATCGCGCTGCCGGAAGGTTGGCAAGAGCCACCGGTGGGTGACGCCTATCTGTGGCAAATCGGATTGTTTGCCGTTGCAATTGGACTGCCGTTTATGGCAGTGGCAGCCAACGCGCCGCTGTTGCAAGCTTGGTTCTCGCGCGCTGGTCATGCACAAAGCAACGACCCATACTTTCTCTACGCCGCTTCCAACCTCGGCAGCTTTTTTGCACTGCTTGGGTATCCGCTACTGTTGGAACCAATCTTTGGCGTTTCGACGCTAAGTGGGTTTTGGTTGATTGGCTACGTTTGTCTGATTGGCGCGATCGCTACTTGCTTTGCTGTGGTTTGGAAGCGCCAGGCAGACAATGGTGCGGCACCAGTTGCTAAAATAAAAAGTAAAATTAGTGATGTGCTTCCCAATTGGAGCAATCGTCTGACCTGGATCGGTTTGGCGATGGTGCCGTCTGCGTTGCTCACCGCATTCACCACACATGTTGCAACCGATGTTGCGTCTGCGCCGCTGCTGTGGGTGATTCCATTGTCCCTCTATTTGTTGACGTTTGTCATCGTATTTCGCGATAGCGGAGATGAAGGACAAGAACCGTTATCAGAGGTGATTTCGTGGTTGCACGTGATCACTGTTTTTCTGGTCTTTGTTCTCTTGTCACAGAAATGGTATGGTGGCTGGTTCATAAGCAGTTCACTTGGATTTTCGGCATTTGTCGCAGCCACTCTTGTGGCGCATCGCACACTCTATGAAGCCCGCCCGAGTGCAAACTCGTTGACAGAATTTTATCTTTGGATGTCGTTTGGTGGCGTTCTCGGTGGCCTGTTCTCAGCCATAGTCGCGCCAAAAATCTTTTCAGAGCTGTACGAATATCCATTGATCCTTGCATTGACCCTGGCGTGCCGCCCAGGTGTTATCGCCCTGATCAAAAAAGGTGGCTATGACTATGCCGGCTTGATGGTGCAGATGACTGCAGGGCTGGCAGCTATTACCGGTTTCACCGGCCTTTGCCTCTATTTTGGTTGGACATTCTGGGAATGGGGTCCGGCTTTGGTGCTGATTATCGCCTTAGGGTTTGTGCTGTTTTACTTTTGGAAACAGCCGATGCAACAGTTGGCGGTGATGTTGTTGATGGTCGTCGTGTTGGTCTTTCTGCCAACCGCGGTTCATGTTGGTGAGGCTCAGCGCAGCTTTTTTGGCGTGTATCGGGTCATTCAGTCGGATGATGGGCAATTCAACGTTTTGCAACATGGATCAACGTTGCATGGTGCACAACGGATGCGCGATGAAAAAGGTAATCCTGTCACCGACCTCACACCTGCAACATATTATTATTCCGGTGGCCCCATCCATCAGGCGGTTGCCGCCGTTCAACGACGGCTTAGTACGAGTTCTGATAAGGGGCGGTTTGGCATCGTTGGACTTGGGGCAGGCGCGCTTGCTTGCCATTCTCAAAAGGGTGAGACGTGGCGCTTTTATGAAATTGATCCGGTAGTCGTGCAAATTGCACAATCGCCCGACTTCTCGTATCTCGCCAAGTGTCAACCGAATGCTGATATCGTCATTGGTGATGCGCGTCTAACGGTTGGCAAGGAAAAAGATGAATCATTTGATCTGTTGGTCATTGATGCTTTCTCCTCAGATGCGGTGCCGATGCACTTGCTTACACGGGAAGCACTGTCGCTTTACCTGTCAAAACTCAAACCCGATGGTGTTGGGCTTCTACATATCTCCAATCGCCATTTGGATCTGGAAGGTGTTTTGCACGCAACATTTCAAGGCATTGATGGCGTGAGCACTTTTGTATTCGAGACCATGCAAGATCCTGTTGGTTACAAAAAAACATCCTCACAGGTAGCCGTTTTCAGTAAGGATCCGCATGTTGCCCACTCATTCCTGCGTATTCGCGGTGCACGCACACCGCGCTATGCAGATGTACAACCGTGGACCGATGATGCGTCAGACGTTTTGGGACCATTCCTTTCCAAGCTGCGGCGCCAGTTCTAAGCACGACATTATTTGCTGCCTGGCCTTGACAGGCTGCCCATTTGCTCAACACCACCGAGGCGTGTGAATTGGCGGCTTGCGGCGGCCTGCCTGGTTGCGTGCGTCAGCGTGTACGGCTAAGAGAGCGGGCGAGCCGATTGCCGATGGTCTGTCTCAGGATCAGGCAAGCCCCCAGCCTGCACCAAACACGCGCCCCGAGGAGCACTCTATGAAAGTTGATGACGCGACTGTGCGCCGGATTGCACGCTTGGCACGCATTAAAATTGAGGACTCGGATGTGGCAGGGTTGCGCGGTGAACTTTCGGGTATTCTTGATTGGGTTGAACAGCTGAACGAGGTCGACACGGATGGTGTCGAACCGATGACACGGGTTGCTGAACACCAACTCAAGAAGCGCAAAGACGAAGTGCGTGGCGGTGAAATAGCCGACGTTGTGGTGAAAAACGCACCACTTACGGAAGATCACTATTTTGTCGTACCGAAAGTCGTCGAATAGCGACTGCCAAAGAACGTGAATTCGCCTGAGGAGGCTGCCATGAGAACAACGTTTGCAATTCTTGGTATTCTATTGATCGCAAGCGGTGCGATTATTCTAGGTGCCCCTTATGCATCAGGTCCGTCAGCGCCCGTGGCAGGTGTCGATCAAGACGGTGCCCAGACACGATCTTTGAGTAAGCGCAAACCGTTCGGCCGGTCGCGGGGTACATGGTTTGATCAGGTGCGCACACTTGCGGAAAAAGCCAATGCGCCGCTGTCGATTGTGTTTGGATTTATGAGCCTCTACTACACCCGGCGAACCTATCACGCACAGCAAAATAGCTAACCGAACAAACACTCCAGCACGACACGCGCTGAGTGGCTTGTCGGCTGGACAACAAAGACTTCCGGGGGCGGTGTATTACGTCTCCAGACATAGACGAGAAGGATAGCACCAGGGTGACTGAACTCACCGATCTGACGCTTTCAGATGCGCGCGATAAACTGCGGAGTAAAGACGTCTCAAGTCAGGAACTGACTCAAGCGTTTCTCGACCTCATTGAGGATTCGAATGGCGCGCTTAATGCCTACGTTGCGGTTACTGCAGAGCGGGCGTTGGCGCAGGCGAAAGACGCAGACAAGCGGTTGCAGAAGGGCAATGGCCTGGCTCTTGATGGCTTGCCGATTGGGCACAAGGACCTGTTTTGTACAGACGGCGTGGTGACAACGGCATGCTCGAAAATTCTTGATGGTTTTGTCCCGGGCTATGAATCCACCGTCGGTGCCAATCTCTGGAAACAAGGTGCTGTGATGCTTGGCAAGCTCAACAACGATGAGTTTGCCATGGGGTCATCAAATGAAACCAGTGCGCATGGACCTGTGGTGTCGCCGTGGCGTCGACTTGGTGATGACGGCAAGCCCTCAGATACCAAGTTGGTGCCGGGCGGCTCGTCAGGGGGATCTTCGGCCGCCGTCGCTGCTGACTTGTGTTTGGCGGCGACCGCAACAGATACCGGTGGATCAATCCGACAGCCTGCTGCTTTAACAGGAACCGTCGGCATTAAGCCAACCTATGGTCGTTGCTCGCGCTGGGGCATTGTCGCCTATGCCTCTTCTCTCGATCAAGCCGGTCCAGTAACGCGCACTGTGCGTGATGCGGCTCTCATGCTCAAGGTGATGGCCGGGCATGATGTGAAAGATTCAACGTCTGTCGACATTGCAGTGCCAGACTACGAAGCCGCCCTTGGCAAAGGCATCAAGGGGCTCAAGGTGGGTGTGCCAGAAGACTACCGTGTTGAGGGTTTATCGGCGGAGGTCGATTCGCTGTGGCAACAGGGCATTGATTGGCTGAAAGCCGCTGGTGCCGAAATTAAAACCATCTCGTTACCGCACACCAAGTACGCGCTGCCAGCTTACTACATTGTGGCCCCTGCAGAAGCGTCCTCCAATCTCGCCCGATATGATGGCGTGCGCTATGGGCTACGCGTTCCGGGCGATGATGTAATCGACACCTATGAAAAAACCCGCCAGGCAGGATTTGGAGCGGAAGTAAAACGCCGCATCATGATCGGCACTTATGTTCTGTCCGCTGGCTACTATGATGCTTACTATTTGAAGGCGCAAAAAGTCAGAACGCTCATCAAGCAGGATTTTGACACGGCGTGGCAGGATGTTGACGTGGTTCTGACCCCGACAACGCCCAATCCGGCATTTGGATTCGGTGAAAAGTCTGGCGATCCCCTGTCGATGTATTTGGAAGACATCTTTACGGTGACCGTGAATATGGCAGGTTTGCCAGGTATT
>JAHZKN010000295.1 GCA_022600335.1 Alphaproteobacteria bacterium | reverse complement strand
TAGTTTTGAGTGCTTACTGTTTCTCAGGCTTCAATCGCTTGCAAAAACCGTGTCTTTTGACCGGCCTAGTCGCTTGATGCCCTAACATGCGGTTCTAGTGCTTCATTAACGTGCACACTTGCCCTATTGTTGCTCGCGCGCGCGCCGGAGCTGGTGTGGCTTGGCGGTTGCAGTTTGGAGCAAACTCCGATGGACGAGAATGGTTAGGATAAGAGCCGACAAAGCAACAGTCACGGCTGACAAGGTCCGGGCTAAGGAGGCAGCTGAACTCACCGAGGGTTTGCGTCGCCTGGCCGAGGAACCCAAGCGTCCAGGCTCGCGTCTGATTGCGCGCCTGCGCAATTACTTTTTCACAGGCCTGATCATTGTTGGCCCGGTCGGTATTACGATCTACATCATTTGGGCGTTGATGCAATTTGCAGACGCCTCGATCAAACCGTTTGTACCAACTGCCTATCTTCCAGAAACGTATCTGCCTTTTGCGGTGCCGGGCATTGGCTTGTTGTTCGGTATCATTGGCGTCACAATTATTGGCGCCTTAACCGCAAATCTGTTGGGACGGTCGATGGTGTCCGCGGGCGAGCTGCTGCTTGATCGCATGCCGATTGTGCGCAACGTCTATCGGGCACTGAAACAAATCTTTGAGTCGGTGGTGAGCGTCACTTCTCCACAGCAAGCCTTTCAAAAGGTAGGACTGATCGAATTTCCGTCCAAGGGTTTGTGGTCGATTGTTTTTGTAACAGGGGAAACCGCTGGTGAGATCGCTGCCGTGGAACCGGGTGGCAACTCAGACCTACTGTCGGTTTTCATGCCAACCGGCGTCGTGCCGCCGACGGGTTTCATCTGCTTTGTGCCACGTAAAGATGTCACGTTTCTCAATATGACGATTGAAGATGCAGCGAAGGTCATCATTTCAGCTGGCATGGTGACGCCTGACAGTGAGGCGCGCCTTAAAGAACTGGCTGCTAAGCAAGGATTGACCGTAGCACCTGAGGACGCAGCAAAAACACTATCGGGCCAGTCGCCGAAACAAATGGCGAATCCGGACTGAGCCACTGCGCACTAACCTGCACGAAACAGCCTGATGGCTTCGTCACATTCAAACAGATACAGCAATGTGCGCAGTGCTTCGCCACGTGGCGACGTTAGCTGTGGGTCCTGGGATAAAATCAATTTTGCGTCGTCCCGCGCTGCCTTGAGGAGATCCGTCCAACCTGGGACTTCCGCAACACGAAATTCAGGCAAACCGCTTTGCCGCGCCCCGAGAACCTCGCCGCCGCCGCGCAACTCTAAATCTTTTTCAGCGATCAAAAATCCATCTTCGGTTTTACGCAGCATGTCCAATCGTTTGCGCGCTGTCTCACCAAGCGGAGCCTGGTAGAGCAAGATGCAATAAGACTGGCGCTCACCACGGCCAACGCGGCCACGCAGCTGATGCAACTGGGCCAACCCAAATCGCTCTGCATGTTCAATCACCATAATCGTAGCGTTGGGAACATTGACCCCAACTTCGATGACCGTTGTGGCCACAAGAACTTTTAACAGTCCATCTGAAAATGCGGTCATAATGGCGGACTTTTGCTTGCTCGCCATGCCGCCGTGCAGGAGGCCAACCTGATCTCCAAAAATCTGTGTGAGATGCGCATGGCGTTCTTCTGCTGCCGCCAACTCAGAGGTATCGGAGGTTTCTATCAGTGGGCACACCCAATAGACTTGAGCACCACTTGAGATGGCCCGGCGAAGACCTTCGATCACTTCTTCAAGCCGTTCTGTCATGACGCTGCGGGTTTCAACCGGTTTGCGGCCCGCTGGTTTTTCCGTCAGCTTTGAGACATCGAGGTCGCCATAGTGTGTCATCAACAGAGTGCGCGGAATGGGCGTGGCAGTCATCACCAAAACATTGGCACCACCAGATTTGCCTTTTGCTTGCAATGCTAGGCGTTGGTGGACACCAAACCGGTGCTGTTCATCAATGACGGCAAGAGCCAGATCTTGGAATTGAACGTCATCCTGAAAAATTGCATGCGTGCCAATGAGAATATCAATATCGCCTGATGCCGCCCGATCCAAAATTTGCTGTCGCGTTTTACCTTTCTCGCGGCCGGTCAAGACTTCGATGGTGATATTGGCCGCTTGAGCCAAAGGATTGATGGTTTCGAAGTGTTGACGCGCTAAGACTTCTGTCGGAGCCATGAGGGCGGCTTGTGTCCCGGCTTCAACGGCGGCCACCATAGCCATCAACGCAACGACAGTTTTCCCTGACCCAACATCGCCCTGTAACAGACGCAGCATCCGCCTCTCACTTGCCATGTCCTGAGCGATATCGGAGATGGCAGCGACTTGCGATTGTGTCAGGGAAAATGGCAGAGCGGTCTGAATCTTTTGGGCGCGTTTTCCGGTGCCTTGAATGGCGCGGCCACTTTGCGATTTATAGTTTTCACGCACCAAGCCGAGTGCCAATTGCGAGGCCAGCAACTCATCAAAAGCGAGGCGCTGTCGGGCGGGGTCGGCTGCCGATACATCATCCGGCTTTGATGGTTGGTGGATGTGGTGCAGTGCTGGGTGAAAGTCCGGCCAGTTTTTCGACACCAGCCAATTGGGTTCTTGCCATTCGCTAAGCTGTGGCAGGCGCTGCAAAGCCTGCCGAGAGGCTTTGATCAAGACTTTGCCCGTCAAGCCGGCCGTCAACGGATACACAGGTTCGAGAAGTGGCAGCTCATCGCGCTTGTCGGGTGCGATGATGTAGTCAGGGTGGGCCATTTGCAGCACCTCGCCGTAGCGTTCAATGCGCCCCGACACATAGCGCATTTCGCCAACGGGAAGTTGTCGCTCAACAAAACTAGGTTCCGCCCGAAAGAACACCAAATCCAAGCGCGCAGTGTCATCTTCACAGCGCACCTTGTACGGGGCTCGTTTGTTGGACCTTGGCGGGCGCAGATGCTTCAGAACACGAACATGCACAGTTGCAATTGTTCCGGGCGTTGCATCGGATAGAGAGGGAGCCGCGCGCCGGTCTATGACACCGGTTGGCGTGTGCCAAAGCAGATCAATCACCCGTGGCTCAGGTGCGGTATGGGTCGCCGGCAACAATTTGCCAAGCACCTTGGCAAGGCGCGGTCCAATTCCGGTGAGGGATTGGATCGGTGCAAACAGAGGGCTCAGCGATACCGGCCGCATGCAGAACTTTCTTTTGTCATCGGTTGGACTTTGATCTCTTCCAGTTCCGGGATCATCAGCCGTATCGCGTCCTGCGCTGTGTTGGCCCAAAAGCCAAGCAAATGCTTTGCAGATGCGGTGAACAACGATATTAGAGTGCCGACTGAGCTTGCGGTAGCAAAGCCACCAGGCCAACTGGCGTCAAGCGCGACAACAGAATTATTAACCACCCCGTGGAGCTTTATGCAGGACGAATTGGAAACGCGGCGCCGTCGTGCGCGTTGGCGGGCTCAGCACCGTGGCACAAAAGAGCTTGATCTGCTGCTTGGCGGATTTGCCGAGGCGCGCCTTGCCACGATGAACGATGCTGAATTGAAAGCATTTGAAGCTGTTCTTAGTCTTGATGAACCGCGACTGCAACGTTGGTTGCTCGCGCCGCAGATGGCCGAAGATATTGCCTCAGATGTGCAGCCAATGGTTGTCGCGGTGCGGGCGTTTCATGGCTTAAATATCGATCGTGGCAAGGACGCCCACTAGAGATGGCCTCAGAAGCAGTCAAATTCGAAATAAAAATGCTTTCCGGAGTGCCGGAGGGCATGAATGCTCTGGTGCTTGCTGAACATGTGCGGCAGGCAAGTGGTGAAGATGCGCCAGCCGTTCTGGTGCACGTTGCACGCGATGATCGCCGTGTCAGCGCGCTTGACCATCAGCTCAAATTTTTTGCGCCGGATGTGCGTGTCGTACCATTTCCGGCATGGGACACTGTGCCCTATGACCGTTCGTCTCCGAAACCTGAAATTGTTGCCGAGCGCATTACAGCGTTAGCAAAGTTGGTGTTGCCCAAGCGCACGGCACCGACGTTGGTTTTGACAACCGTCAATGCAATTTTGCAGCGCGTACCGCCACGTGCTGCAGTGCGCGCGCATTTGAAACAGATCGCTCCAGGTCAGCGCATTGACCTCAATCGGTTCACTCAGAGGTTAGCGCTCGCAGGCTACCAACGTACCGGTACGGTGATGGAGCCGGGTGAGTTTGCTGTCCGCGGTGGAATTATAGATGTCTTTATACCTGGTCGCCAAAGGCCTGTGCGGCTGGATTTCTTTGGTGATACATTGGAGAGCATCAAGAGTTTCGATGCTGAAACCCAACGCACCGTGAAGATGGTGCGCAAACTCGCGCTTCTTCCCATCTCTGAAATGGCATTTGGCGACGATGCGATCGCGTGTTTTCGCAAGAAATATATCGCTCTGTTCGGCGGTGCGACTCAAACAGACCCACTCTATGAGGCGATTAGCGCTGGACAGCGCTATCAGGGCCAAGAGCATTGGCTGCCGCTGTATCATGAAAACCTTGAACCACTGCTCGACTATGTTCCAAATGATGCACCGGTAACTTTTGATCACATGGCGCCGGACGCCATCGCGGAACGTGTCGATCAAGTCGATGAACATTATCAAGCGCGCATCGATGCTCTGGAAGTCGCAAACTTTGGCGCGCCACCTTATAAGCCGGTGCCGCCGGAGCAGATGTTTCTTGATCAGGATGCATTTGCCGCCGGTCTTAAAGGGCGATCTGTTGTTGGACTGTCACCGTTTGATGATGGAAGCGGCACTACAACTTACAAAGCGAAGACTGGTCGAACGTTTGCACCCGAACGCCAGGCGCCAGACGTCAACGTGTTTGATGCGGTGAGCAAACATGTCAGCGCGCTACAACAGGACAATCACCGGGTTATCATCGCTGCTTGGACGCCGGGCGCGCGCGAGCGATTAGCTGGTTTACTCAGCGAGCATGGTCTTGGTGCCACCGAGAAGGTCGATAACTACGGCGAGGCGCTAACTTTAAAAGACAACACAACAGCGCTCGGCGTTGTTGGCCTTGAGCACGGCTTTGTAGCACCTGATCTTGCAGTTATCGCCGAACAAGACATTCTGGGTGATCGTTTGGTGCGCCCGCAGCGAAAGGCGCGCAAAGCAGCCGATGTCCTCACTGAAGCAACCAGTTTGTCTGTTGGCGACCTCGTTGTGCATGCAGATCACGGCATTGGTCGCTTTTCTGGTTTGAAAACCATAACGGCTCTCGATGCGCCGCATGATTGTTTGCATCTCGTCTATGCGGGTGGCGACCGTCTATATCTTCCGGTTGAAAATATCGAACTGTTGTCACGTTACGGATCTGATGAGGGCAACTCACAACTTGATAAGCTTGGTGGTGTGCATTGGCAGACGCGCAAAGCGCGCCTGAAAAAACGTCTGCATGAAATTGCCGGAGAACTGATCAAAACCGCAGCAGCGCGCCTGCTGCGTGAAGCGCCAGCCATCACACCGGAAAGCGGGCCCTATGAAGAGTTCGTGGCGCGGTTTCCATTTGAAGAAACCGAAGATCAGGCAAGCAGCATTGTGGCCGTACAAGATGATT
>JAHZKN010000294.1 GCA_022600335.1 Alphaproteobacteria bacterium | reverse complement strand
TTGGATGAGGCACCAAAACAATCGACAGATGCCGGCCTTGTCGCGGCTGAATAACTTAATGACTCGACAGAGGCATTTTTCCTCTCACGCAATACTCACCTTCTAATTCGCCCCGGTTTGCATGCCGGTGGCCGTCTGCTGCGTGTTCGATCTCGTCTATTCAGGCGGAACTGAGAGCGGCTATCGTGGCTGGTCAACCCATTGTGATGCGGTGAGACCGGAACGGCATTGACGCCAACAACGTTGCAGCATGATAATAAGCTTCGATCGTCATTATTTGCCCTCTAAATCAGCCAAGCTGATGAGACATGGCCCATATCACGTTCAAACAGCTGAAGTATTTCGACGCGCTTGCCCGTGAGCTTCACTTTGGGCGTGCTGCGGAGTCGTGCGCGGTGACACAACCGGCGTTGTCCATGCAGATCCACGAACTTGAGGAGACGCTTGGGTTGATGCTCGTAGAGCGTACGCGTTCGGGTGTTCAGTTGACAACAAAGGGGCGGGAAATCTCAGAACGTGCAGCGCGGGTGTTGGGTGATGTGCGCGATCTTGTGACCTTTGCTCATCACGCAAGCAGTGTGTTGGCAGGCACACTACGTCTCGGTGTCATCCCGTCGGTAGCGCCATATATGTTGCCGCCCCTGCTGCCGCTGCTGCGTGATGCTTATCCCGAACTTGAACTGCATGTGCGCGAAACTCAGACCAGTGTCATCACTGAGGAACTGATTGAAGGCAAGCTTGATGTAGTGTTGCTGGCACTGCCGATCAAGCATCCTGATCTTGTTGAAATGGAACTGTTCAAGGATCACTTCATTCTAGCTTTGCCGCATGAAAAGAAACTATCGGGTCGGATGCGGGCGACGCCAGAGCTTGTAGAAAACGAGCGGTTGTTGCTGTTGGAAGAAGGACACTGTTTACGCGACCAGGCGTTGACTTATTGCAATCTTCAACAGGTGGATCGCTTGAGCACGTTTGGCGCCTCAAGTTTGTCGACCATAGTCGAGATGGTGTCGGCAAATCTTGGCATTACATTGCTGCCGGAGCTGTGTCTCGGCGTTGAAACCCGTGGCCGAAATCTTGCGCTCACCAAATTTGCTGAACCGGAACCATTCCGGAAAATTGGCCTTGTTTGGCGGGCGACAAGTCCGCGGGATGAAGATTTTAAAGAGCTTGGTCGATTGGTGAGTCAGGCGTGGAACGATGGTCCACTACCAACGGCCAAAAATGTCATTGCGGCCAGCGCCATGAGCCCGCGGGCAAAGCGCAAGAAGATTGAAAAAGCCTGATCTTGGTCCGATGGATTGCAACTGCTGTTTATTCGCGCGACGTTGCTACGCTACGTGTGTCAAGGCCAGCGTCTCCAACAGATTGATTGTGCGTTTTTGTATTCGGTCCGTGAATCTGAACGGCAGCACCACTGAATTCTTGCCGCCACATCAACTGCGCAACCTGTTGTGGCGGCCTCAGGCGCATCGGTGGGATTTCATCTGTCGCACCAAGCAATTCCAACGTTTTCGCATTATCTGGTTTGGTCATTTGCGACAGAGTCGGGTCATCCAACCGCGCGGTCAGGATTGGTTCGATCGGGAATGGACGATAGGCAAGTTCGTCAGGATGGTCATCGTCGTAATCCGGTGCGGTGGCCCAAGCCCCGTCATCTAAAACAGCAACAAAGCCAGGCGCCCAATCAAAACGATCTGCACTTTCCGCCGACTGTGTCGCTGTCGGGATGGGCGGCCGAGTCGTAGAATCCACCTGCCGGTGTTGTCCTGGATCTTCAATCTCTCGAGTTATGCGACGCGCGACTTTCTCGTTTGCAGTTTTGCTGCGGTCTTGTTCTTTGGCTGTATCCGGCACGTGATGCACGGCGCGCAGCAGACGCGGCGGTTCAACAAGCGGCACGAAGGTGGCTTGGGCGACCAGGCGGTTTAGCCGCGCTCGATCGAAATCCGATCGACGGGGCGCGAACGTGATAGCCGGTGCAGTGGGCGGTGATTGTTGTGGCGTCGCCAGAGCCAATTGAGTGTTGGGCGCGACTTCGACAGTCCACGGTTTGGCAGCTGGGGTAGGCTGTGGTTTCAGACTCGCCAATTGTTTGGGTGGCTGTTGGCGTGTTGGCTCAGGCTTGGGTCGCGGCGCCGGTCTTGCAACCCGTACGGGTTTTGGTGGTTTGATCAGCCCGCTATCTGCCAGCAATGTTGGTGTCCGCGGTTGCCGTCTCAGTGTGTGATAGGCAGCAACTTGTGTCGCCAGTTTGGCACGTCGTGCTTTGGCACGCTTGACATCGCTTGGTCGAAGCCGGCGGCCGCCGCGCGGCACGTGCCTGGACGACCCATTGGTAAACAACAGCGCCAATTCATCGCGGCTGATCCTTGGCCAATGACGAACGCGGCCAGTGTCGACATGCACAAATGGAATGGCTGACGTTGGGTAATAGCCAACGCCTCCCAATTGTCGGATGAGTGCGGCGTAGCGGACGTGGCGAATGGGGACATCTGGGAAAGCTGCGTCAATCGCCTTGCCGGTGATGTGCAGACTGTTGCTTGCTTGCCCACCGCGGGTGCGCCGTAACAGGTTGTTGGTTTTCCGTGATCGGTAGCCGCAAATAATGTGAATGGGTTCGTTTGAACGAAGTTCCGTGTGCATTTCCCACAAAATGTCGATGGTGCGTGGATCGATTTTGACTTCTGTGTTCTGTCTCCAATCGCGCATCAACCAATTGATGCTTTTCAATGCTTTGGGAACATACTTTCCAGCCCTCTTGTAGGTTACGGTGAGCGTTTCTTTTGTGTGAATGTGGTAAAAGGAAATTGTACGCTCTTTTTCTGGACCCGCGTGAATCGCAGGGGGTGCAAATACAAAAACCAGCAGCAGCATCGCGAGTGTGTATCTGCGTTGTGAGAAAAAGTTCACGTATTTGATGTCCCAGTCGGAGATGGCGTCGTTTATTCGGGTTGGTACTTCTATTGTGCGCAGCAAAGCATCGCGGATGCTTTGCAGTAGATCTGGTCTTAATCTGAATCGGCCTTGTCGATCCAATACTCTTGCCTGCACCGCTACCCTCGCTCCACGGCAAAATCGCGGCGCATGTCACGAGATTCAAGTATTTATGGGGTGGCAGAGGTGCGAGCTGAGCTCAAATGATTGAATGTTGTATGCAGCGCCTCATTCGGCAACGCCGTTGCCCACAAAATGGACGCAATTCAATAAGTGTCGAATGCCGGCAAATAGATGCAAATATAGAATTCATAAAAAAGGATCCCGCAACAGAGCTGTGGGGTTTGGCGCCTGCGGGTTAGCGGGTGCGAGCTCTGCTGCGGGATTAAGGTTTGCGGGGTCGATGTCGATTGTTCTTACTTGTTATTCGCTATGGTTAGTGATGCCGGTGACCGTGCCAGCGACCGTGGCAGTGGCGGTGACGAATGCCGCCGACCCAGTGGCGGTGGCGATAACAATGGCGACGGTGATGTGCACGACGATGGGCGTGTCGCAGGGCATGGACAGCGACGTTGGCGGCGACATGAGCGCCCCGAAAGTGGTGGCCAGGATGGGCACTTGCGGCTTGTGAGAACGCAGTGCCGACAAAAACCAGTGACATAACCGCCAGGGTTCGCGACAGTATCTTTGCTTGCATGGTCGTTTACCTTTCATCGAAGGTGTGATGGATGAGGTCCCGATACACACGCTACTGCCAAGCCCCTGACGTTGACCTGATGACAGGTGTCAGTGAACTGTCAGGTTTGTCGTTGGATATTGAAAAGATGACAAAAACGCCGTTAGGAAATTCGAAAAATCGGGCGCTTGGTCGCCGTGCCTTTCTAATTTCCGGACTAGCAGTCCTGTTCGCTGGAGGGAAAAGCGAGCCGGCTTTGGCGCAACTGCGTCGGCGTCGCATGCGTCGCATCAGACGCCGTGCGTTGCGTCGTTTTCGCCGCCGCGGCGGTGGTCTTCCAGATCGGGCACGTGGTGCCATTCGACGTGGCGAGATTAGACCGTTGCGCGACGTCGTCGCACGAATACGGCAGCGGACGGGTGCAGAGATCTTGGACGTTGATTTGCACCAGAGGCCACAAGGGTGGGTCTATGCTGTGCGTGTTCTCACACCAAATGGCCGTGTGCGCGATGTGTTTGTAGACGGTCGCTCGCTTGACGTTCTGCATTTTTCTGATGAAAGAGGCGGCGATGGCGTGCCACTGCCACCAGAGCTTGGCCCGTCGCAGCCGTTACCAGCGCCACCGCGGCGCAATGGGGGTGCCGTTCAGCGGCCGCCTCTACCGCCACCCGTTCGCCGCCCTTCACCATGATGCTCCGGCGGATTTTTCTGATTGGATTTGCTGTGGCGCATATTGGAATACTAAGGCCTGATGAAAGTTGGATGAACCGCTGATGCGCATTCTGGTTGTTGAAGACGAAGCAAAGGTTGCTGAAGACATTGCGCGTGCACTGTCGTCGTCCGGATACGTGCCTGAAATTTCAGATGAAGGTGAAGATGCATGGTTTCGTGGCGAAACCGAAGATTATTCAGCGGTGATTCTAGATCTTGGGTTACCAAAACTTGACGGCATCTCAATTTTAAAGCGCTGGCGCTCGGCAGGTGTCGCGACACCGGTGCTGATTTTGACAGCGCGCGGCAGTTGGAGCGAACGGGTTGAGGGCATTGACGCTGGCGCTGATGATTATCTGTCAAAACCGTTTCAGATTGAGGAACTTCTCGCTCGGCTACGCGCTGTTCTAAGGCGCACAGCAGGGCATGCGGCATCCGTGATTGAAGTGCGTGAGGTGCTGTTTGATTCGCGAAAGATGCAGATCAGCGTCAATGGTGCGCCTATTGCACTATCGCCGTTGGAATATCGTGCTGTCGCCTATCTCATTCATCATCGTGGCAGGGTGGTGCCGCAGCATGAGCTTGCTGAACACATCTATGGCGGAGATTGCGACCGCGATAACAATACTCTCGAAGTGCTGATTGGCAGGCTTCGAAAGAAGATTGGCGTGTCGCTCATTGAGACGCGCCGTGGATATGGCTATCTGGTGTCAGACGAGGGTGGGAACGAGGCGCCTTCTGCATGAAATACTCGTCTTTGAACCTAAGGCTGTCTCTTGCTGCGGCAATTTCGATTGTCGGCGCGTTGACGCTCTCAGGCTTTTTCCTGTTGTATTTATTTGAGCGCCATGTGGTGCGCCGGGTTGATCAAGAACTTCTAGTTTATGTCAAGCAGCTTGCGGCAAGCCTGGAAGTCGGATCAAATTCAACACCAGCC
>JAHZKN010000293.1 GCA_022600335.1 Alphaproteobacteria bacterium | reverse complement strand
GACATGCTTGATGATCTCTCGCTTGAAACGCGTTGGAATGCACTGCCCCTTTCCGTACCATCCGGGCAAAACGAACTACAACGCATGTCCTCGTCATTAACCGGACTTCCAGCCCCCTTAGCGTTCCATGGCAGCAAGCCAAGCCACGATGCGTGGAAATTCTGTGCACGCAACATGATTGCCCGCGGCGAATGCGATGGTGTCCTTTGGCTTTCGTCTTCGGAGACTGACGTACCCAGCTGGCTGCGTCCCGCACCACAAATATTTGCTGTAACTGCACACGACACAGCCTTGCCTGATGTCGCGGCGCAACTAGAAACCGGCATTGCAGGCGTTGATCATGACGCCATTGTTGAGCCAGCAGAAATAGGCGCGTTTTTGGCGCTGGTGCCGCCGAACCCTAGCAATCGCGACTCCGTTGCCAAGGTCTTGCGTGCGATCCGTCATCATCTCGAACACAACGGAGCTGCTCCAGCATGACTGTGACATGTATCAGCGGCGGCCATGTTGTTGATCCGCAAAACAAGCGTGATAGCGTTGGCGATGTATGGATTGAGGATGGGCGCATCGTTGATCCCAGACCGGACGCGACAAATGTTGAAAGGATTGACGCCAACGGTTGTGTCGTCATGGCTGGAGCCATTGATATTCACACCCACGTTGCCGGCGCAAACGTATCTGCCGCCCGTCTGCTGTTGCCAGAGCGGTATGCTGATGTTGAACGGCCTATGGATCATTGGACTGGAGCACCCTTTGATCTGTTCTCAACCGGTGCGCTCTACGCGCAAATGGGTTTCACGCTTGTCGTAGAGCCCGCCGTCGCACCAAGTGATGCCGTTGCCACGCACGCGGAACTCGAATGCATCCCGTATGTTGATCGCGCGTCCCTTAGCGTCATTGGCAATGATGATGTCCTATTGGGCATGTTGCGCGATAAAGCCTCTGATGCGGCCATCGCTGACTATGTCGCCTGGTCTATTAGCACCAGTCGCGCCCTTGGTGCCAAAGCCATCAATCCTGGCGGTGTTGCCGCACTAAAAGCCAATGTCAGAAAATTTGACCTTGATGACGTGGTGCCAGAGTACGGCGTGTCAGCACGCGATATCGGCAGCAAATTACGCCAGGCGCTGACAACGCTCGGTGTGCCACATCCGCTGCACTTACACACCTGCAATCTCGGACTTCCCGGCAACGTCGAGACAGCGCTAGAAACGATCGAATCCGCTGAAGGCTTTCCAATGCATTTGGCTCACCTGCAGTTTTACGGCTACGGCAAAGAGGGTGACCTAGGTATGTCCTCAGGCGCCGTTCAGCTCGCAGAAGCACTTGCCAAACATCCCAATGTTACCGCTGATGTTGGACAGGTCATGTTTGGCCCAACGGTTACCATCTCATCTGACGCCCTTACCCAATTTAACTATCGCCGCCGCTCAAAACCAAAGAAGTTCAACGTGCGCGATGGTGACAGCAATGGTGGCGGTGTCGTTCCCCTACACTACCGCGCAAAAAGCAAGATCAACGTTTTGCAATGGGCCATCGGCCTTGAGCTCTTCTTATTAATAGATGACCCTTCGCGGGTGTTCCTGACAACCGACCATCCTAATGGCGGCCCGTTCACGGCCTACCCAGATTTGATCGCTTTGCTGATGGATCATTCCGCGCGCGAAGCAGCCATCGCAGCCCTGCCCGAAGACGTGTTTGAGTCCACAACGCTAAAGTCGCTCAAGCGCGAGTATTCATTGACTGAGATTGCGATCATGACGCGGGCAGCACCGGCGCGTCTGCTCGGCACAACAGACCGCGGCCACCTCGGGTCTGGTGCTGTTGGCGATGTCGCAGTCTATCGTGATTTGGCGGACCGCGCGGCCATGTTCCGATCCGCCAAATGGCTGTTTAAAGATGGGCACGCCATTGTAAAAGATGGCGAGGTGCTGGCCGCCCGCTACGGCCGCACGCTATCATTGGCACCCGACTACGACAGCGCCATTACATCCCATGTGCGTGACGCCTACGATCACCGCTGGGGGGCACCGCCCAACACCTTTGCTGTTCCCCAACGCCTGCTGCGTGAAACGTCGCCGTTTGAGGTTGTGCCATGTCGGACATAAAAGCAAACGGCGAAAAGTCGCCAACCATCGTCAACGACATTCAGATTGACGATACATTCGCCGAAGCATTTGGAATGAGCGCGACAGGCGTGATCATTACTGCCGACACACCAAAGTGGGCGATGATTGCCGCCAAAACCATGAGTGGATTTGGCACGTCCGTCATAGGTTGTGGGGCGGAATGCGGCATTGATGACGAAGTCCCTGCAAGCGATACGCCCGATGGCCGCCCAGGCGTGCGCGTGTTGTTGTTTGGATTTTCACCGGACGCACTTCTGCCGCAACTTAAAAATCGCGTTGGTCAATGTGTACTCACCAGTCCAGGTTCTGCTTGCTACAACGGCGTCGAGGCAGACGAGCGTCTCAAGCTTTCGACCGGCATTCGCTTTTTTGGTGATGGTTTTCAAACCGCGAAGAAAGTTGGAGATCGGCGCTTCTGGCGGGTACCAGTGATGGACGGTGAGTTTGTCTGCGAGGATACAACCGGTGTCGTGACCGATGCGGTCGGTGGTGGCAACTTGTTGATCATTGGTCGTGAACGCGCCGGCTTGCTGGAGACAACAGAAGCAGCCGTTGATGCGATCGCAAAGGTGCCGGACGTCATCGCACCATTTCCTGGCGGCATTGTTCGATCCGGCAGCAAAGTTGGTGCCAAATACGCAGGCATGATGGCCTCAACCAACAATGCATTTTGCCCAACCTTAAAAGCATTTCCAGGAAGCGAGTTGAGTGACGATACCATTGCTGTGTTGGAGATTGTCATTGATGGGCTGACATCGAAAGCAGTCAGCGCGGCCATGAAAGCCGGATTAAAAACAGTCCTTGGCTCAGGTGCTCAGCGGGGCGTCACACGCGTCTCTGCAGGCAACTACGGCGGCAAACTTGGCCAGCATCACTACCATCTCAAGGAGCACCTGCCATGAGCACATTGACGCTCACTTTGCGGCAGGGGGCACAACCTGTTGGGCGCATGAGCCTCGCCGGTGTTCTGCCTGCGAAGCTCGCCGGACTAAGTGAAGATGAGATTTCCAAGCTACCAATTCGCGTTGGCGCCGGTCATTTTGCTCTCGGTGATTTCTTTTCTGTCAAAGGCACTCCAGGCGACACACTCGTTATTGCCGGCGGAACACATAATCTCGACGAGGTTGGTGCGGGACTGAGCGCCGGCGTGATTGTTGTTGACGGTGACATCGGTGGCTATGGCGCGCGACGCATGTCAGCAGGACACCTGGAAATCAAAGGCTGTACGGGCCCCTATCTTGCTTCGCGTCTTTCCGGCGGCCTTGTAACGGTCTCCGGATCTGCAGGCGACAACGTCGGAGGTATTCAGGCAGGTGAAAAATTTGGCATGACCGGCGGCGTCGTTGTTGTAGAGGGAGATATCGGGACACGCGCAGGTGACCGCATGCGTCGCGGCACCATCGTTGCACGCGGTAAATTTGGCGATCACGCCGGATCCCGGATGATGGGTGGTACACTTTGGTCCGAAGCTGGTTTTGGTAAAGAACCGGGGCCGCTATTGCGTCGCGGCACGCTGATTGGTCCATCTGTAGAAAAGTTTCTGCCAACCTTTGTTGAAGGTGGGAGCCACGATCTCGTCGTTTTGGGATTGCTTTCGCGCCATGTTCAAGATGCGCTTGGGGATCTGGCCCCAAAAGCTCTGCCGCGCGTCGTTCACAAGTATTCCGGCGATATGGCGACAATCGGCAAAGGCGAAATTCTGCTGTTCGATTAGGTGCTTACGCATCATTCGCCGGCCCCCAAACAGTCTTTCTTTGGACTGAAACAGCACCCAATGAGCGCCTATTGCAGCGCGCCTCACAAAAATTTCTCCAAAAAACAAATCTGCGAGTTACCCTCGCACGTAGATTGTCCGGTATGCTGATTGCTTGTCTCAAAGACATGCAGGCGCTGTTGATGCTATGGATGGCTGCAAAGGTGCGCTCAGCTCAGCCGGCCCAAAAACGGATGCCAGTGGCACGACATTAGGGGAGCTTACACATGGTCACCATCGTCATATCAGCGTGCCTCATTGCAGACCCGGGCGTCTGCAAAAAACACCATATACCATTGGAAGCAAACTGGGACACGACTCGTTGTGTCATGTATGCCCCTCCACATTTTGCACTATGGGAAGAGCGCCACCCCAAATGGCGCGTCGTGCGTTGGAGTTGCAAGCCTGGCAACATCGATGACATCTAAAAGCGCGCTGCCTGTATCTGCGATCAATTAAACGAAAG